>JAGXRV010000070.1 GCA_018335695.1 Clostridium sp. | reverse complement strand
TTGAATATTATAAAGCGTTGCCACGCCTAGCACTTTCTCTTCGACGGAAGAAAACATTTACCTTTTTTAAAACGCCGAATTAACAAAAGACTTTTAATAAATTTAATCTTTAGAATAATAATCTTTCAAAAATTCCCCTCCCTCTCCTATCCTGCCTTTCTCCTCTCTCCTCACTCCACCTCTCCCTTACCACCTCTCCCCTCTCCCTTACCACCTCTCCCCTCTCCCTCTGGGAGAGGGTTAGGGTGAGGGAAAGGGTTAAGGTAACGATATAATTTCTTGCTACAAAAATTCCCCTCCCCTGGAGGGGTGCCCGCAAGGGCGGGGTGGTCGCATACCACATCAACAAACTCTCAAAACTAAAGGGCGGAAACTTCTCCGGAGGTAACCACCCCGGCGCTTTGCGCCACCCCTCCACAGGAGGGGAATTATCCTCAGGATCATTGCGTTAAGTGAAAGCAGCGATCAGCAAACCGCGATTCGCTGAGAAAGACGCTCCGTTTTTTGATATAAATTCTGATATAAATTCCCAATAAAAAAAGCCTCTCTGCAAATGCACGGAGAGGATTAGGGAGGCATAAAACAGATTTAACTTCAAACCGGTTTAAAACAACAACTTACTCTGATAGCAGACTGATTCAAATTTTTGACGGTCTTTCTCCGTCACCCGATTGCCGACGCGGACAGAAAGCAAATTGGCCGGATGGCTGCAGATATCCGGATCATCCGTTAACTTCGTCTCAAAGCCACCTTTACCCATCAATCTTTCCATCAATTTACGGTACTCATAGACCGTCAGATTTGAACCTTGCAAATCCCAAAACCAGTAGCACTCCAAGCTGATAATGATTTTGTCATTCATCACTGCAGTATCAAATGGAATTTGCACCAACGCTGCGGCAATTTTGCTTCCGCGCCAATTGCGCGACACTTCAATGGCGCCTAACTCAAGCAGGCAAAGCATCCCCGACTGAGCCCAACGCTCAAACTCCGGGTAATGAAAGGTAATATAACCGACAATTGTTTCACTCTGGTGGGCAATATAAACCAGACCTTCAGGAAGATTGGCAATATCCATCAAAGCCAAGTGCTGTTCTCTTGGACGGCGAAATTTACTAAGTCCATCACAAATAGAAAACTGCCTGATGCGCTCAGCCGTGACAGGTCCTTCCACAACAACAATCCCGCAGTCGGTGCAGAGAATGCGCTGCACTGCAACTTGCTGCGGTTGGTTGAGTTCGGCAACAGAACTGAGCATCGTCTCCATAACAGTGTTCACCCCATTATAACCTGCTTCCATCGTCTACCCTAAAAATCCCCTCTTCCTCAGGGAGAGGGTTAGGGTGAGGGTGCCCCCGGCTTTACATGGAGCATCTGCATCCTCTAGTCAATTATATGGCAGAACAAGAGATTGTGCAATATTTCACATAAAAGTTGTAATTTTAAAATAATTTATCTAATTCCAAAAATGCTGACTAACCGGACTGCAAAATTAAGCCGCTCACTAAAATCAGGCTTTGCGAATCAAAATAAACGGCGTTTGTTCGCGACCCTGACCTGCCGGGTTATCCTGAATTAGCGCTTTCAGATATGTTTGGTCATAAGGGATATCACTGTTGTGTCCCATGATTTCCACATCTATGTTGTTCGCGTCCACGATCATACAGTCCATCGCAAATCTTTCCCTGATTTCATTGCAGACACGCACCGGCTCCAGCGGTCCGAGCAGACCTTTGTCGCCGTAATAAGCCCAGCTTACATCATTGAAACCGTCGATATTACTGATGTTGTTGCCAAGAAAGCTATAAAAGATCCCCCGCACGCCAAATAGTTTGCCGATGGCTGAGAGGACGGCTGCGATCAATACCCGCCGCCGACCGCAGAGATTAATAGTGACCTGCATTTTATATAGATTGCCGGGGCGTTCACCCTTTGGCGTTTTTGTCACAAAACGTGATAAAACTCTTGCGAGTAGCCCTATTTTGATTTCGTCACGGTATAAGACATTTTTTTGACATAAAGTAATAATTTTTTCACTGATAGAAAGAATATCTCCTTCTAAGTAAAACGGGAGGACATACCGTTCAACAAGTTCAAAATAATTCTCACCCAGCTCTACAAAATGAGTGCGAATGGGATATCTATGCCAAGTTTCCCCTTCCACCTCCCGAGCCAGTTCCCGACCGGGATTAGCTAAAAAGTTTACTGCTGCTTCTGCTGTTGTCATAATCCGTCACCTCTTGCAAAAACTTCGTCCTGTTTACGCCAACTCCTGCAAATTACCGGCAAATTACCTCCAGCAATTTTTAACATTACTATATCGCTTTCCTCTCGCCCGGCAAAACCGGTCACAATTCATTCCACAAAAAAAGGCGGAAAAGCTCCGCCCTCTTAATTTGGTTGCGCGCCTCCCGGTCCGCCGCCGCAAGGCTTTGACGGGTTGCGGTTATTTAATCATACATTCTTCGCACAGCTTCTCATTCTCAGTAGAATAAACATCATCGCTCTCAAGCTGAATTCCGCATCTCTCACAAATTATCACTACTTTCCCTCCCCTCTTTATAAGCATTTTTTTAACCTCAACGGGCGCGGACAAGCTGAATCCATGTCTGCCCATAGATCCGTTCAATCTCCTGACCATCCTCAAAATAGAAACGCGTCGGCTCCTCTCTGCTGTCCTTCCGCCATGTGCCGCGATGACGCTGCCCCAGCGCATAAAAATCAATCGGTCCAGAACCGATAATATCAGGTGTCGGACGACCCAACAAGCCGCTGCGATGCGGCACATATTGAACAATAATATTTCTCGCCATAATCGCCTTGCCCTCCGCATCGCGATGCGCCTGCCCGTTAATCAAACGCCGATACGCACCCTGCCTCTGGACAAATTCATAGCGAATAACTAAATCATCGGCGTATTCCAAAGTAATGCTTGGCGCCGGTTCACCTTGTCTGCTCAGATGAGACGGACGGATAACAACTTCACGCGAAGGAGCTACCGCCCCCAGCGCAGCCAGATTGACATAAAGATTATGAGGCGCACGGCGGGCTGAATCACGGAAAAAACCGGCGCTGCGGGAAGCTGTCCCGTTTGTCCCTCTTACATTCCAGCTATTGATTCTAGCCAACACATCAAAGCTGCCGCCGGAATAAATATAATGCACTCTGTTCTCAATCGCTAAAATAATGCTATGCTCACGGGCGCTGCGAACCGGCCCTACTTTCCTCGGCAGCGTGGAAAAAAGAGCCAAATAACGCGTAATCCGTCCTTCCACCTCATACTCGTAAATTACATTTGCCTGTGACAAACCATGCTGCGGCCGAGCCGGGCCGGCATTGTCAATCACAACCCCATAAATCGGTCTTTTTTCGGCTCGAGGTGTGATAACCGCCAGGTCGGCGGCTAATTGTGCTCGCGCCCTTTTAAGCAAAGTATCCTGCTCCCTGCGCTGCGCCAAAAGATTTTGCGACTGAGCAACCGCTTCAAAACGCATATTCTCAATTTGCTTCCGTTGTTCCGCGATCGCAACTCTGCGCTCTGTCAGCGCTTCATACTCATCTCTATAGGCAGCAATAATATCAGCATCCCTGCTCAAAACCCGCCTTAAATATGCGGTACGAATCAGTAAGTCGCCAAGATTATCAGCGTCAAGCAGCATCTCAAGGTATGACAGTCCGCCCTTCATGTAAACACTGCGCAGCCGTCCTGCCAGCACCCGGTTTTTCTCTTCCATCCGTATCTCAGACTCAGCCAGGCTTGCTTCAGTCTGCCGAAGAAGCCTTTGCACTCTTGCCTGTTCGGCATCCAACTCCTGCAAACGTGCTTCACGAGCTTTAATATCTTTTTCCATCGCTTGAATAACTTTTTCCAGCTCTGAGATCTCTGTTCTCGTTCTCTCTATCCTATGCTGCGGATCCGGCACATTACCAAAGACCGCGCCGGAATAACCCGTCATAATCATCAGTAAAACTATCAACAGCGCCGTTAACTTTTTCATCAAAGACAAGCTGCTCCTCCCTCCCCCCGTTAAACGCGCAGAAACTTGCGCACCGAGACAATGCTGCCGATTCCGCCCATCAGCGTTCCCAGTATTAACAGTCCGCCAAAAATCGGCAAAATCATGACCGGGTCGGTAACCGGCCGTATGAAAAAAGTCAGTGCTTCTTGCTGCAGCGAAGTCGCAAGCCGCTCATAGCCGATACCTAAGGCAATAGTGGCAACAAACGTGCCCGTCCAACCGATAACTACCCCTTCCAGCAAAAACGGAAAGCGGATAAAGCTGTTGCTGGCACCCAAATATTTCATTATCCCAACCTCGTCCTGACGGGCTACAACAGACAGGCGGATAGTGGTGACAATCAAAAAAACAGCCCCCAGAGCCAGCAACCCGCTCATGCCGAGCAAAAGCCTATTTAGCCAATATGTAACACTTATCAGCCGCCCCACCAGTTCCTCACCGTAGTCTGCCGTTTCTACACCGGGAAATGCACGAATATCGGCTGCAAGAGTAGCGACACTCTGGGCATCGTTTGCCCTGACACGAAAAAGATCAGGCAGAGGATTGTTTTCCCCTTCCATCCCCGCCAAAAAAGCTGGATCACCCAACGTTTGCGCAAACTCAACCAGTCCTTGTTCCTTGGGAACAAAGACATAGCCCTGCACCAGCGCATGTTCAGTCAACTGCCGGCTGATGGCAGCAGGGTCTACCCCTTCCTCTAAAAAGACGGCAATCTCAAGATTTGTTTCAATAGCGCGCAACATCTGACCGACATTTACGGCAAGCAATAAAAATCCGCCCAAAATAGCCAGAGAGATCGCGATAATGCCCGCCGTCACAGCAGCTAACCACAAATTTCTGCGCAAAGAAAGGAAACCCTGTCGCAAACCGTATCTAAGTGCCGACATGCTCATTTGCGTAACTCCCCCGTTGTTCATCACGAATCAGATGACCATTTTCCATTGCCACTACTCTTTTTTTCATGCGGTCCACCAGATCCCAGGCATGGGTAGCAATTATAACAGTCGTTCCGCTGCGATTAATTGTCTCAAACAATTCCATCAGTTGCAAAGCATTGTTGCGATCCAAATTACCCGTCGGTTCATCGGCCAAAATAATCAAAGGGTCTTTGACGATCGCTCGGGCAATTCCCACCCGCTGCTGCTCACCGCCGGAAAGCTCGGCGGGGAAAGCTTTTTCCTTGCCGGTCAAACCCACCTCAGCCAAGGCGGCCGGCACTTTTCTTCTGATTTCCTTAGCAGGACGTCCGATTACCTCTAGAGCGAACGCCACATTTTCATAAACCGTTTTCTGCTTTAATAAACGGTAATCCTGAAAAACCATGCCGATCCGCCTTCTGTGGCGCAATAGCTCTTTTGGTCTTAAAGTCGACAAATCCCTGCCTTCAAAGGTTATCTGCCCGGAGGAAGGCGTCTGTTCACGGAAAACCAGCTTTATCAACGTACTCTTACCGGCGCCGCTTGGTCCGACTAAAAATACAAATTCGCCGCGGCTTACCTGAAGCGATAAGTTTGCTACCGCCGGTTGAGCGCAATTATTATAACTTTTTGAAACACGCTTCAGCTCAATCAAAATCAACTCTCCCCGCATCATAATCAGCTACTTTAGAAATTCGCTTATCATCAAAAAATTCCTGCCGAACAAACCCTCATTTATTTTATTAGCCACATGCCTCAGATAGCCCTCACCCTGCCCTCTCCCAGAGGGAGAGGGTTCTTTCGAATGGAGGAAAGGGCTAGAGTGAGGGCTCAACTCCTCTGTAACACCTACAAAAAACTGGCCCTTTTCAGAGCCAGTTTCCAGACTAAAATTTTGCTAGGGTTCTTGCTTAAGGCGCAGCCGGCGCTAAGCAAAAACGACAAGCGCATCAACTGCTACCGGCATACTGCCGTCAATTATCACCGGATTAATATCGATTTCCGCAATCTCCGGATGCAACAGTGCAAGCTGACCAAGCGTGACTAAAATCTTTACCAGTGCGGCTGTATCAACCGCCGGCATACCTCTAAATTCCCCAAAAATCGCTTTAGCCCGGATATCATGCAGCATCTCTTCAGCCTCTGTTTCACAAAGCGGTGCGGCTCTAAAAGTTATATCCCGCGAAGCTTCCGCAAAAACACCACCAAGACCTAACATAATGCAGGGACCAAAAGCGGGGAAGCGCGTCATGCCTACAAGCAGTTCCCTGCCTCTTTTAAGCATTTTTGCAACAAGCACCGGAATTTCTCCGCCGACTTCCTGACTCACCGCGCGATACGCCCGGCGTACTTCCTCCGCCGAAGTCAGGCCGAGATGGACAAGCCCCTTTTCAGTTTTATGGGCCACATCGGCGACACAGCCCTTTAATACCACGGGAAAACCTACGTCAAGCGCTGCGGCGACCGCTGCTTCCTCCGATAAAGCAAGCCTGTCGCCGGTAACGGGAATACCGTAGGCTGCTAATAGCTGCTTTGATTCATACTCAGACAAAGTTTTCTGCTGCTTTGCCGCGGCTGTCGCGATTATCTCCTGTGCCTGCACAGCAACAGCAGGCAATTCGCCGCGACTGATCTGCTTTCTTTCCCTTATTTCTTTGTAGCGAAAGAGCATCGCCATTGCGCGGGAAGCCTTCTCCGGCGAATCGAATACTGGAATACCGTGATCCAAATAAAGAGACGTGTAATCATCTTCTCGACCAAAGAAGGAAGAAGCGACCAAAGGAATCTGATATTCCCAAGGCAGTGAGACAGTCTTTTTGAAATCAGTATCAAGCTGACCAAGAAACTGTTCCAGGGTAATCCCGCCCAGCAACTCGCACACATGCGGATAGATCACCTTCATAAAACCGTGACTCATGCCGCCGTGAACAATTACCCCGTCTGCCTCGCCGCTTTGCATAATAATCTCAGGAATAACTGCAGTTAACATTTTAGCGTCAAGGTGATAGGTAAGGTCCACCGGATTTGCGCTCGAAGCATGAGGCAAAATATGCTCTCTTAACTGCTCTTGCAACTTGGCGGAGAAAGCAGGCACCTCCAGATTGCCATGCTCACAAGCATTGGCAATCGCAGTGCCCGGACCGCCGGAGTTGGTTACAATCGCCATCCTCTTCCCCCTCAAAGGCGGTTGAGCAGCCAGCGTCCAACCGTGGCTGTAGAGTTCTTCCACCGTATGCACCTGGATAATCCCGGCCTGTTTTAAAATCCCTTCATAGAGGAAATCCGGCCCCGCCATAGAACCTGTATGGCTCATGCCGGCGCGGGCGCCTGCGGCTGACCCGCCCACATACTGGACAATAACCGGCTTGCGGGGAGATATCTTTTGCGCCACTTCTATAAAACGGCGGCCGTCTTTAACCCCCTCAAGATAGAGTGCTATTGCCTTTGTCTGTTCGTCTTCGCCCAAATACTCCAGCGCGTCCACAAGATTGATGTCGGCTTCGTTGCCCACGCTGATCGCTTTACTGAAGTGAATTCCTTTCTGCTTCAAATAAGGCAAAGTTTGCGTCACATATGTACCGCTCTGCGATACCATGCCGAGTTTACCCTGTTTGCCCGAGCTAGGTATTATAGTCACATTAAGCGAAATTTCTGAATTGATAATCCCGATGCAGTTCGGCCCCAGAAAACGTATTCCGTAAGCAGCGGCGATTTCTTTCAGCCGTTCCTCTTTTAGCCTGCCTTCTTCTCCTGTTTCCCGGAAACCGGCAGTCACAACAATCGCATACTTTGTCCCTAACTGACCAAACTCAGCCAAAAGCTTGAGTGCCTGCTCAGTAGGAACAATCAGCATGGCAAGATCCGGCACTTCCGGCAAAGCTGCCACAGTCCGATAAGCTTGATGCCCAAGCACCTTTTCTTCCCTCTGGTGAATAGGATAGAACTTCCCCTGGTAACCCTCCTTAACAATACTCAGGCCATGCAGCGTCCCCATTTTGGATGGATTATTTCCAGCCCCCACAATGGCGATGGATTTTGGATTCATTAGTTGAAATAGCGGATTATCAAGCATTTTTGTCCCCCCTCAAGCACGATGTTTTCATTATACAATATTTACAATAGATAATCAAACTCTTATTTTGCAAAAATTCAGGCAAATAGTTGCTGCCAGCTTCCTGGTAAGGGCGGGTTTCAAACCCGCCCGAAAGGGAGGTGCCCCGGCGACACCCGCATTACGTCGGAAACTGGATAATTCCTGCTACAAAAATTCCCCTCCGGTGGAGGGGTGCCCGCTAGGGCGGGGTGGTCGCGTGAACAAGTGGGACAAATCACCTGTCCCCCTGTTGCAAGCCTCTAAAAGACAGAAACTCCATCTCAGGAGACCACCCCGGCGCTTTGCGCCACCCCTCCACAGGAGGGGAATTATCCTCAGGTCCTTTCTTTCAGTGAATTGCAGACTTCACAGAATGCTGAAGCGAGCATTAAGTGAAAGCAGCGATCAGCGAACCGCGGTTCGCAGCTGCGAAAACGTGCGAGCGAAGCAGCTGGGTGAGTATGCAATACCGAAGAAAGACGCTCCGTGTTTTGAGATAATTTTCCAACATAAAAACTGGATCAAAGCAAGCTCTGATCCAGGCAGAAGATTAATTATTTTCGCATGAGCGTCTTGATGACGATTCTAATTCCTTCACTTACTACTTTGACATATGCAAGTAAGTCCCTGGCGCTCTCTGTAACAGTAGCGGCAGTTTCCGCCAAGTTGATATGCACAATCTCCAGCGATTGACTAACTCTTTCACCTGTATCTTTTAAAGTCGCGGTGAATGTGTAAAGGTTATTAATTGAGTCTGGTATTTTTTCCTCAAGCAACTGTTCGTTTTTGCGGAGAACGCCTGAAAGCAGACTCAGATTGTCGGTAATCACCTTTAGATTTTCTATAATCCCCTGCACATGCTGGTCATTCTCAATTAATTTTCTGTTAAAATAAGTAACCAACCTGTTTATCTTGGCTAAAGTAACCAAGAGAAAGCCACCTACGATTAAAAAGATTACCGCCGCAAGAAAAAATCCCAGCTCCTGCAGTGAAATATACATTATCACACCTTCTCACAGCTTTGCTTGCAAGCGATTCAGCCTGGCAGACAAATCAGCCGATTATTGATTCAACGCACGCCGCAGAGCGTTTTCCACTGCTTTTGTCAATGCTCTGCTGGTGGCTGTCGCACCGGTAACGGCGTCAACGTCCAGTGACTGCGCTTCGATAATTTTGTCCAAAACGGCTACGGCATCCGCCGACTGTTGATTATCCCGGTTTTGCACAACATTGATTGTAACCACCCTGCCATTCTCGGCAACAACATCGACAATAAAATTAAACGCGCCGTAAGTAAACATCCCTCTATGCGTTCCGTCGGGGACACTGCCAAAGTCAACGGCAGCTTGAGTGTCACCAGGTTTCTCGGCAGCGCGGTTTGCCCCGCAGCCAAAAAGAAGAGGGGTGACGATTAACAGCAGCAACAAAATCAAACCATATCGCGCATTTTTCATCGGCTCTACTCCAGATCTATTTCTAAAGCGTCGCTCACCAGGCAAAGTCCGCCAAATCTTTTCAAAAGAGGCGTCACTGCGGCGACTAAAGCTTCCAGCTGCTCCTCGGGACAGGCAGCCATGATATAGCAGCTTGTCATTGAATCGATATGGCTTTCTTCACGTGTTTTTCCATGCTTCCCTCGCCCTGACACTCCTCTGATCACAGAGTAACCATCAATACCGACGCGCTCCATTTCCTTGATCACAGTTCTAATATCCAGACAGTTAGCAATAATCTCGACCCTTTTTACCTTAATCATCTAGACCCCTCCTTTACAATCAAAATAAAGCTATTCAGCCTTACTTAGCAAGAAATTGAGCTAATTGTAAATAAACCGGCAAGCCGATTGACATGTTAAAGGGGAAGGTAATACCAAGTGCTGTGCCCAGATAAAGGGACGGGTTGGCTTCCGGCAAAGACACACGCATCGCCGCGGGAACAGTCACATAAGATGCCCCTGCTGCCAGCGCGGCGAGGACAACGGCTCCTCCCGGACTCAAACCTAAAGAAATGCCTACAAAAACTGCCAAAGACCCGCCAACAAGTGAAACCATGATCGCCAAAGGAAGAATAAGCGGGCTGACAAACTTAAGCTCCTTCAGACGGGATGCCGCAAGGATGCCCATCTCCAGTAGGAAGATACATAAAACTCCCCTAAACATCCAGTAGAAAAATTTCATCTCCCTTTCCAATCTTTCCGGGCCCACAATTAAACCGATAATCAATGAGCCAAGCAAGACATAAACACCGCTGTTTGTCAGCGACTCTACGATAATAGTACCTAATTTCTTTCTGCCGTTCCCTTCCAAATTTCTTATCGGAGTATCAGACGAGGTATTTGACAAATGCTGTCTATCCATGCCCCACTTGCCCAGAAAAATAGCCATAATAATTGCGGGAGAATCCATAAACGGATAAAGCGCAGGCACAAATTTTTCGTATGTAACCCCCAAGCTGTCCAGCAGAGAAATAGCTACCATCAAAGTAGCAGAGCTTACCGCGCCAAAACTTCCTGCCAGCGCACCGGCATTAGCCGAATCCAGGCGAAGCAACTTAACTAAAAGGAAATAACTTGCGGCGGCAATCGTTACCCCAAAAATTAAAGCAGTCAAAGCAAAAGGAAATACAGCAATAAGTCCGCCCGGCATTTGCGCGATTTCCGCTCCTGCCCTGATGCCAATGGACGCCATCAAAAAAATAACTACTCCTCGCCCGACGTCACTCGGAATCGATAAATCAGATTTGCTGATCACAGCAAGCACGCCTAGGAAAAAAAACAAGACCGGAGCAGAAGAAAAATTAGTCAACATAACATCCCAAATATTATACATTAAACAACAATCCTCCCTCTAAAAGTAGTCTCAACAAATTCTCTATAGACGAAAATCTCTGGATTTTTACCGCTGCCGCCATGCAAATTATATCTCACTTTGTTGCTTTTATCAAGAATATTCATAATTGTAGACTGTTATGTCTTCCAAATATCTTGCAAAGCGAACGCGCAAAGCGCTCTTGATAATTATTTACTGCCGGATTAGAATATTACCATATACAACAAACGAAGTCAGCAGTAAAGAGGCCACCCCAAAGGTTAAGTATTTTTATCGGGCAACTTTAGCATTTGCTAAAATTGACCGGATGTAATATAAAACTGGAGGTGCGATGTGTGCCGACAAGAATGAAACTAACAAGTGTAAATCTGATAGAAACTCTTGAATCCGCAGATTATCAGGAATTTTATACCATCTTCATGGAGAAGCGGCATCATAGAAGAGAGTTAATTTCTTCACCTCTTCAAGAAGAAAACTTGGTTTTTTTGGTGAAAACAGGCCGGGTGCGTGTTTTTCTTGCCTATGAGGATAAAGAGTTTACCTTATCGGTTTTGGAGCGGGGCGACATTTTCAGCACACACACCAGAGCTTTTGCGCAAGCTCTGGATGAAGAGACAGTTGTTTTGACGGCGCAAACGGAAAAATTCGGAGAAATGATTGCCCGCTATCCGCAATTTTACCTAATCATAGTAAGGGTTTTAGGCGATTTATTGAAAAATTCTATCACAATCATTAATGGGTTAGTATTTAAAGAAACTCACTCTCGTTTAGCTCAGTTTCTGGTTCAGGCAGCAAAGGATAAAGGCGAATTACGCGATGGCGAAGTACTTCTCAAATTGGGCCTTAATGTAGAGGAGTTGTCCACAATTCTCGGTGCCAGCCGCCAGACTATATCTCAAATACTAAATGATTTTTACAGAGCGGGGATTTTACAAAAGATAGGCCGTCACACTATTATCATTAAAGATCTTCACGCATTAAAGCAAGTGAATAAAGATTAATCTACGGGAGCGCTCTTGCGCTCCCGTTTGTCATCTGGCTGACATACTTGTGATGAAATAGGTGTTAGTATCAAATTAAACAATTTAGCTGCAAGACAGATTAATTAAAATTTTTAATTCCAAAAAAGGGGGATGAGAAAAATGAGTGAAACGTTAACAACTGATAGGGCTGTCCAAGAATTACTGGTTATTGCAAAGCAGGAACAAATTGAAACTGTCTGGGACAGAGCTGAAGCACAACAGCCCCAGTGTAAATTTGGCAAACTGGGCGTATGCTGCAGAATCTGTTGGAAGGGTCCTTGCCGGGTCAGTCCTAACGGTAAGGGGCCAAAGCGTGGTATCTGCGGGGCAGACGAGCACACCATCGTGGCAAGGAATTTGATCAGAGGGATTGCAGCAGGAGCAGCGGCACACTCCGACCACGGACGTCATATCGCACTGACTTTGTTGGCAGTAAGCGAAGGTAAGGCACCGGCTTACCAGATAAACGACACGGCTAAATTAGAACGTGTTGCCAAACAGCTAGGAATTATTACCGAAAACAAAGAATTGTTGCAACTAGTAAAAGAGGTCGCTGAAATCACCTTAGAAGATTTTTCCCGTCAAAACGCAGAGATTTCGTCACGCTGGTTAACGTCAACATTGACCAAAGAGCGAATTGAAAAACTGAAGGCTCTTGATGTACTGATTCACAACATAGATGCTACAGTGGCTGAAATTATGAACAGAACGCATGTGGGCTGCGATGCCGACCCGGTAAATATCCTGTTGGGCGGAGTGAGAGGAGCACTGGCGGATTACGCAGGCATGTGTCTCTCAACTGAACTATCAGACATATTATTCGGAACACCAAACCCGACCATAACCTCGGCTAATCTCGGTGTGATTAAAGAAGATGCCGTCAATGTGGCGCTGCACGGCCATAACCCTTTACTCAGTGAGGTCATCTGTCATATTGCCCGCACGATGAACGACGAAGCTGTTCGCGCCGGGGCCAAAAGAGGGTTTAATCTTGTAGGTATTTGCTGCACCGGCAATGAGGTCATGGTACGCCACGGAGTCCCCTTGGCAACGAATTACCTTTCTCAGGAAATGCCGATTTTGACCGGAGCGCTGGACGCCATGGTGGTCGATGTGCAATGCATTATGCCGTCACTAAGCTCAGTCAAAGAATGTTTCCATACAAAACTCATTACAACCATGCCTACGACAAAAATCCCCGGAGCCATCCATGTAGAATTTAACGAGGAGACTGCGTTTGAGGCTGCAAAACAGATTTTGAACCTGGCTATCGAAGCCTTTCAGAGCCGAGACTTTAAGCGAATCAATATTCCACAACACAAAGAAACTGCGATAGTAGGCTTCAGCGCAGAAGCAATCATCAGCGCATTAAGCAAACTGGATGCGGAGGAACCACTTAAGCCGTTGATTGACAATATCATAAACGGCAATATCCAAGGGATTGCCCTGTTTGCCGGCTGCAACAATACAAACGTTGTGCAAGATCAAAACTTTACAACCATGGCTAAACGACTGGCCGCCAACAATGTCTTGCTTCTAGCTACCGGCTGTGGTGCAGGCGCTTTAGCAAAGAACGGCCTCATGACGCAGGAAGCCACATTAGAATATGCCGGGGACGGCCTAAAGGCTGTTCTTACCGCTATTGGTGAAGCAAACGGACTCAAAGGGCCTCTGCCGCTTGTACTGCATATGGGATCTTGCGTTGATAATACTCGGGCAGTATCTGTGGCGGTTGCCGTTGCAAACAAATTAGGCGTTGACCTAAATATGCTGCCTGTCGTGGCATCAGCCCCGGAGGCAATGTCCGAGAAAGCTATGGCTATCGGCACTTGGGCGGTGACTTTAGGCTTAACGACGCATTTGGGAACCGTGCCTCAAGTAACCGGCTCAGAGACGGTAACAACGATTCTTACAGACAAACTGACAGATCTTGTCGGTGCGTGCTTCCTGGTAGAAACAGAAGCGGAGGCGGCGGCAGACAAACTACTTGCCGTCATCCGTGAAAAGCGCAAAGGATTGAGCATATGATCCCCTCTCCCTCCTCCTCTTCTCCCCTCTCCCTCCTCCTCTTCTCCCCTCTCCCTCTGGGAGAGGGTCAGGGTGAGGGCAAAGGCTAGGGTTAGGGTTAACTTTAGGGCATATCCTCTTCTCCCGCTTCTTCGGCAACGCCCAACAGCTCTGCGCTCCCCATAGAATCCGGCAGTTCCTCCACATCCCTTAACTTGCGCTGGATCGCCTTTGTCCTGACTGTGGCATCATCTATCGTATTGCTCGCCTCTTGCAGCTTCTTGCGTGTTTTATCCAACACAACGCCAAACTTGCCAAATTCCGTTTTCACCGCCCCAAGTAACGCCCAAACCTCGCTTGAGCGTCTTTCAATCGCCAGTGTGCGAAAGCCCATCTGCAGACTGCTCAAAAAAGCGGCAAGCGTAGTCGGCCCTGCGACAGCAACTCTATAGTCCCGCATCAGCGACTCAAAAAGGCCGGCTCTCCTTAATACTTCCGCATATAACCCCTCAAACGGCAAAAACATGATCGCAAAATCTGTCGTTAACGGCGGCACGAGATATTTATCCCTAATATCTTTGGCACATTTTTTGATACTGTTTTCCAACTGCTTTGCGGCAGCCTCCAAAAGAGCCGGTTCTCCCTGCTCATATCCTTCCTGCAGGCGTTGATAATCCTCTATCGGAAATTTCGCATCGATCGGCAGCCAGACGGGGGAACTATCTCTCCCCGGCATCTTCACCGCAAACTCCACACGCTCGCCTGAGCTTGGCTTAACAGCAAAGTTTTTCTCATACTGCTCAGGAGTAAATATCTCCGCCAAGATATTTTCAAGCTGTATTTCACCAAGCATCCCGCGCGCTTTAACATTAACGAGAGCCTTTTTCAAATCGCCGACGCCTACCGCCAGATTCTGCATCTCTCCCAGGCCTTTATGGACCTGTTCCAGCCTCTCGCTGACCAATTTAAACGATTCCCCCAGCCTTTTTTCCAGAGTATCGTGCAGCTTTTCCTCAACAGTCGCCCGAATTTTTTCCAGCTTTGAAGTATTGTCGTCCTGGAGGCTCTTTAGCTTTTCTTCGATTGTCGAGCGCATTTGATTTAGCTTGTCCTCGGTTGAACGGACTAATTTTTCAAGCTGCTCATTTAGCGCATTAAACTTCTGCATTTGCAAGCCGTTAAACTCGCTGACATTATGCCGGAAATTCTCTTCAAATGATTTAAGTGCCTTGTTTAGTTCCTCCCGATTTTGAGCCGCATCCAGATTGAACTGAACTTGCAATTTGGCGATTCTTTCCTCTGTCGTCTTGCGCAGCTCTTCGAGCTTTTGCTCATTTGCTGATGTCAGCTTTTCCAGATATGTATTCTGCAGCTTTGTCATCTCAACAATTTGTTTTAGCAGAGAGTCATTGACATCTTTCAGGGATTTGCTTAGCTCTTCCCTGTTTTCCTTTGCGCTGCCAGCGACCGCCTCTCTGATTCTTGACAGCTCATCGCGCACAGCACGCTCAAAGGCATCACTTTTAGCGGCTAACTCCTGCAATCTGCGGGACACCTCTGTATTCACGGAAGTGTCCCGTCTTAAAAATGCCATAATCGCGGCAGCCAAAAGACAGCCAAAGCCGACACCCAAAAGAACCAACCAGATAGTCTCCATTCAAAAGCCTCCTTATTTAGACAAAAAAACATTAGCCAGGACAAATTATATCTGCTTATTATATACCACTGTTAACTTCAACGGGCAACTTAATGAATCCTTCACAAAGATAAAACTGGGTTTATAGGCTAAAATAAAAACCACCCACCGATAAAATACCTTTTATCAATAAATGGCAGATTTTTGGCTCATCTGATATAAATTCAATTTCTCAAACAAAAACCCAATAATGTACTGTCCTGCGACTATGATTCGTCCAGCTCCTTCGCCACAATCTCTGGCGCAAGAGCTAAAACAAAATGCCGGATTACTTTTGCGCTATACAACGCCTGCCTCATATCCGATTCCTCCAACATCAGCTCGACTGGATACCTCGGTTGAACACTGTAAGCGGTCAGGTCGGAGCACTCGTCTGCTATATCTCTAAAGGTCTCGGACAATTTCGAACAGAGCTTGCCCAATTCATTTAAATCATGTATCTTGGGAGGATTTAAACCATATAAAACAAGATAACTCTTTAAATACTTTTCAGCAGATTGCTGGCAGAGATAGCAGACGATTTCCATAGGAACTGGACGCATATTAAGTAAATATTCGGCACTGTTTAAATCCTGTTCCGCAAGTCTTTGCCATTCCTGCGCACGTATTCGATTATCCATACAGCACCGTCCCTTCCTGGACAATCTGTCTTTCAATAGTAGGGGTGGATTTGCGCTGTGTGAACTTATTTTTTTTGCTGACCACCACATCCACTGGCATTGTTTTTTTATCCCGAATTGCTCTATGAATTAATCTCATAGCATCAATTTCTCTAATATCTGCATTCTCCGCCATCACCACATAGATATCCAGATCTGAATCAGCATGCGGCGAGCCACTTGCATAGGAGCCGAACAGGAATATCTGTTCCACAGGAATAGTATTCAGTATAATTTCCTTAAGAATTTCCAGCTCATCCTGTATTCGTTTTTCCATATCGGCACCTCCATCTGTTCTCAGCATATCCCAATAGCTCAAGTATTTTGACATGCCGTAGGACATCCCTTCGCTATACTAGCCGAACGCCACCTTCTCTATGTATTATACTATATTTTCATTAAAACAAAAACCACCCACCGATAAACCTGCTTTGCCGTTGGATTTCTACTCTGAAAATAGCCGCCTAATTCCCCTCCCTTGGAGGGGTGGTGCGCAGCACCGGGGTGGTCCAATACGGGACAGCTTCATCCCCGCCCTGACGGAGCATAAACCACCCCGCCCTGACGGGCACCCCTCCAAGGGAGGGGAATTGTCTTGACCTTGCTACTCATAAAATAGCCACACAGTCCCCTCTCCCATTGGTGTCTGTGAATCGGCTATTTCGCCGATTCAAACGAGTCCGACATCTGACCTCCGACCTCTAGCAATGGGAGAGGGCTAGGGTGAGGGCCGGACAAGCGGCTCGCTCGCGAACCGTGACAACAAAATCACCCTTCCGAAAACAGAAACGAGCACCACAAGCCCTCCAGCCAGCGCAAAACCTCCCGGCGCTTCACCTAACACCAAAAACACCCAAAGAGGATTGAGCAGCGGCTCAATCACCGGCACCAGTGTCGCCTCCAACGCCGTCACATGCCTGATTGCCGCCGCATAAAACAAATAAGAAAGACCCAATTGAAATACACCGAGCGCAATCAAGCCTGCCCAGCCGGTGATATCGGGGAAAGGCGCCCTCATAAACGGCAAAGCGATAATCACGGCAAGCACATTACCCAAAAGCAGCGGCTCCATCGTGGCGCCGTCTTTCTGCAGGCGCAGAAAAATTACAAGCAAGGCAAAGCTAAAGCCGCTGCAAGCAGCCAGCAGATTACCAAACTGATTGCCGGTCACCAAGCCGTCCGCAAAAAAAAGCGCCATGCCAAGCATCACAAAAAATATCGCCGCCCAGTCAATCAGCCTTGTTCGCTCTTTCAAAAGCCACGCCCCCAAAATCGCCACATAAATCGGCGCGGTAAACTGCAGCAAAATTGCGTTGGCCGCAGTAGTCAGCCTGGTAGCCGAAACAAAAAAAATAACAGTCGCCGCATATGCCAGCGCGCCGCCAAATAAGGCAGGCGACCATTTCAGTACAGGACGGCGAAGAACAGCTAAAAGAATCAGTGCCGCAATCGCGCTGCGCACCCCAGCAATCGCTACAGGATGCCAGTCAACAAGCTTTATCAAGATCCCGCCCAAACTCCATAGTACAGACGCGATTACGAGAAAAACCAGCGCCTGCGTGCGGTTCAAATCTTTCGCTAAAATATTTTTCATGCTTCCGCTCCATTTCTCCTCCGCATCGGCCGGCATCTTAATACTCATCAAAAAACGCACTTTTTAATCCGCCGTGCAATGCCGCCCATCTTTGAAACAATTTTAAGATGATACATCATTATATGCTTCTGCTTACTTCTGCAGGTAGCCTGTTTAATCCTTCACGACATTTTTCAACTATTCTCTTATATCATGAAAAAAACCAATCTCTCATTTTCAGACTGTCAACACAGGCACTCGCAGCCTCTCTTGCAAAACTGCCAAGTTTACGCCCACAAGATCAAAATCCCGCCGGTCAAACACTTCCTGCGGCACAAGCACCAGATCATACCTTCTCTTGCTCATCGCCTCCTCTGCCGCCGCCAGCAAATCAGCCACCACAAGCAAACCGGCAGACATTATCGAGCCGCCGAAAAAACTATTCTCCGCCGCTTTAACCGTTACCTCCGGCAGCCCAAAAGCAGCAACCGCCAACTCTACCAACTTCTCAGCAAAGCGCGAAGTCAGAATCAACGGCGCCTGTGAACGTGCGCGCCTGATTTTAGCCTCTGCCTCACTAAACCGCTGCGGCTCCAAATCAAAATGCATCACCATTCCGGAAGACTGTTTCTGCTCTTTGTCGAGTCTGACGGCAAGATCCTCGCCTGCGCGGCGTACCGCTAAAAGAGGATCAGCCGCCTCCCTGACAAAATTAAACGCCTCCACCCTGCTGCGAGCCTGCTTACCGTCTACCGCAAGCAGCACATCACCCGCTAAAAGACCGGCTCTCTTGGCAGGCGTGCCGCCGATAATCCCATAGATTTCCGGCGTCAAATCTTCCGGCAGAGAAGGCTCGGGCAGGACGGGCATCCCCAGCTCAAAGGTCAATTCTTTGCATACAGCTTTCAGCTCATCCCAAAGCGTGACAGGAAACCTCAGTTCAGGTGGGGCAAATTTAGTATAGCCAGGCAAAAATAACCTGCTCGTCACCGCACCCTGCTCCGCCAGGAAACGAAGCGAAGCCTTCAAATCTGCCGCTCCCACCAAATGCGGCATAGCAACCACACTGCCATGAAAAGACAAACCATAGCTCGCAAATGCGGCCACCGCCTGCAATGCCCTCTTTGGCTCCCGGTCATTCAGCAAAAGGCGCCGAGCCTTGAATGTGCAACTATTTAGCGAGACGGTCAGCTCCAGCGGCTGCAACGCCGCAAGTTCAGCCAGCACCGACGAGGAAAGCAATGTGGCGTTAGTCGTTATCACAAGCGGCGTAGCTGGCAAAAGCCGCCGCAAAGCCCGCAAAATTTCTAGAATTTCAGGATGAGTAAACGGCTCACCCTCCTCAAAGCGTGTGGCTGACTCACCGATGATTACTTTCCTGCCGGGAGACAAAAAAGCAGCCGCCTCCATTACTCGCTCAAAAGGCAGCGGCGGCAAACGATATCTCTGCAACGCCGGCGGGTTCTGCCTGTGGCTGCAAAAAACACAAGCTAAATTACAGCCGGAAGTAAGCGCCAAAGTATTACTGCTTGAAGCATTTGCCAATAGTTCCGCCCAGATATCAGCGGGCACCGCCGGCTTATCTTGCAACAACCACACCCCCTTTACTCTCCTAGTTTCCCCCGCTCCATCTCCTACCTTTCCCCGCTCCCATTGCTAGAAGTCAGATGTCGGAAGTCGGACTCGTTGGAATCGACGAAACAGCCGATTCCGATATACATTTCCCCGCTCCCATTGCTAGAAGTCAGATGTCAGAAGTCGGACTCGTTAGAATCGGCGAAATAGCCGATTCCGATATACATTTCCTCGCTTACAACTATTCACTTTTACTATGAGAAAAGCCAATAGGTGACGCTAAACTGCCCCCTCACCCTAACCCTCTCCCAGAGGGAGAGGGCAAAATTTGGGGAAATCCCCGCTCCCATTGCTAGAAGTCAGATGTCGGAAGTCGGACTCGTTGGAATCGGCGAAACAGCCGATTCCGATATACTATTCCCCTCTCCCATTGCTAGAAGTCAGATGTCAGAAGTCGGACTCGTTGGAATCGGCGAAACAGCCGATTCCGATATATATTTCCCCTTTCCCTCTCCTACCTTTCCCCTTTCCCTCTCCTACCTTTCCCCTCTCCATCTCCTACCTTTCCCCTCTCCCTCTGGGAGAGGGCTAGGGTGAGGGCTAGTGTGGGCTAGTGAGGGCAATGGTGAGGGCAATGGCTAGGGCAATTGGCAATGGTCTGGATTATCTCACATTTTCTATCAACGCTCACCCACAAAAGCCCTACTGCACCACCCCGTCCGGCTTCGCCGTCCACCCCTCCGCAGAGGGGAATTTTGGGCGGCTAACCACCAACGGACGTCCAGTAAAAAAGGGACGCAGCGAAACCAAAGTTTCGTTACGTCCCCTTTATTTTTGCTGAATCTAAGCTGTTACTGGGCGGTGACTGTGACGGTCCTTGCGGTTCCATCCCAGACAACGCTGGCACGCAGTGCTTGCGCTATTGCTCTGATCGGCAGCACGGTGCGGCCGTTCTGGATGGACGCAGGTACTTCAAGCGGCACAACCACGCCGTTGATGGTCATGTTGCGGTCGCCGATGCGCAACTGCACGACGCGATCGCCGCGGAGCAGTGTCACAGTGCGGCGGACGGAATCCCAAAGGATGTCGTCTTCATTCACTCCGACAGCCAGTGCGGCAAAGCGCAGCGGCAACAGAGTGCGGCCTTCCACGATGGCCGGCGCAGCGTCAATAGCGGTAGTCACGCCGTCACGGACAAAGGAGAGAGCGCCGATGGTGAAAACGGAGGTGCGAACAGCGGCGACGCCTACCCTGGCGTTAACAGCGGTAGCCAAAACAGCGTTGTTGTCCGCCCAGTTCGTGTTGGCATTGGCGCGGACACGGACATTGACACTGCCTTCCATTGCGGTGCGGTGCACATCGTATTGCAGTTGGTCAATGGTGATGACGCTGGCCTCGGAGCTGGTACCGGTAACTGTGAAATTCAAAAACTTGCCATCGCCATCGATCGACACTGTGGTGCTAACGCGCAGGTCGCCCGTGGTGACGCGCACCCGCGGCCTGACGGTCGTGTCGTTAAATACCACTCCCGTGGGCAGTTCCAGCCTGTAATTGCCAAGCAGCATTGTTCCCCTGGCGGCTTCGGTGATGGTAATGCTACCGGCAGCTTGGTTGAGGCCGGGGTAGGTTAGGTTGACAGCATTGCCGGCGGCGGTGAGGGGCCGGGCAATCGTGCCGATGGTCACGTCGCCGGTGGCGCCAAGCGTGCCGCTCACGTTGACCCTGAGGTCGCCGGCGGCAGCATCGGCATCGGCGGCAACGCGGATACCACTGATTCTCAGCTCTGTTGCGTTGTCCCAGCCAGCAGTTTCAAACCAAGCTTTCCTGTTCTCATCAAAACGAGTGATTGTTGGAGTCTGAGTGGCCCAAGCGCCTGTAGCACCGACCCTGCTTTCAATCACAAACGGGGTAGCAACATCCTCAAACTTGGCGTTGCTCAGAGCCAGGACGACAATCCTCGGCTGCGGCAGCGCGCCGCCACCGGTGGCCCTCAGGTTGAAGCGAGCGGAGCCGGCGGTTACGTCAACAACGTCCGCGGGATAGCCGGCATAAGTAATCCCGCCCGTATTAGCGGCGCCGGTGACTTCCACCGCGACGGTGCCAATGGTGGCTACGGTAACGGTAGTGGTGGCAATCGCGGTATTGGCAGTCAGGCTACGAACCCTGACCCTAATATCACCGGTCACGCCCGGGTCAACGTTCAGGAACGAGTTGATTTCGATTCGGCCCGCGAAAACGGCGCTGGCGGTCGCGACATCTAAAGTAAAGTTCTTGTTAGCATCTGACAGCCCCAGCCCTGTACCTGAAGTTACAGTGGTCAGAGATGAAGGAGCCACGGTCGGTGCGTTGAAAAAAGTTACACCGTCGGTGACGATTTCCAGGCGGATATCTTCGCCCGCCAGCAGGCTAGCGGCTGCGCCTTCCTGGATGGTAATCCTGGAGGCAGTCCTGTTGTTGCCCATTTGCACCAGGTTGGGTGCGGCGGCGGTGACAGTTACCGCCCTTGGCGCCACTCTGGCGATGGTGCGGGTGTCGCTTTCAATCCACGTCACAGCTTCGTTGACAATGCGGTGAACATCGACTGTCGCCCTAATGTCGCCGGTAACGCCAGAGCCGACGTTGAGTCTGGATAAGGCATCTGTAGCGAAGTTAAAAGACACGGAATCAGCAGCAGCGGTTGGCGTCACTCTGACGCGCAGCATGTTGCTCGCGGCAGCTTCAAACACTAAGTTTGTGGCGCCGGTTACGCTGACATAACTTGCAACGTTGGTTGAGGTAGGCGTTGTGTTAAAGGTAACGCCCTCCGGCAGCGTGACGGAAACAAAAATGGAACCTGCCTCCGTACCCCAGCTGTCAGCGGCTCTTTCCACCGCAGCAACGGTGCCGCCGGTGCGGTTATCGCCGGTGGTAACGGTGGTAAATCCGCTACTGAAAACCACAAACGGCGCAGTGCTCGCAGCCGCCGGGGCGGCGAAGCCGGTCAGCATGGTCATAACCATGGCCAGCACGAGCAGAATGGAAATTCTTTTTCTGTTTCTCATTAAATTCTTCACTCCTCAAAAAAATTTAGTTTGCCTCTCCCTGCGGGGAGATTTCCCCGCGTTAAGACGACATGCGCAAGCTTCCTGCTT
>JAGXRV010000069.1 GCA_018335695.1 Clostridium sp. | reverse complement strand
CGCTCAATCATCTTGATACCGAAAGTTACAACCAGATGAACTATAACCGTTTTTGTGCCGCTTGTCATGCCGACTATTTACCGCAAGGCTCAGGCGCCACAGGTACAGCCTCAGCACGCGCAGCTACTATGACCGGCGGTTATGGCACCTATAGTCTGGCTCATCGTCATACTGTAAACCGTGCCGCGACAGAAGGCCGCACGATGACTGTAACCGGAATCAATGCTGCTGGCGTTGACAACCAGTTACTCTGCGTATCCTGCCATTTTGCGCATGGTGCTGATTCACGCATGATGCGTCAGGCGAATGCCACGCTTAATGATTTTGCAGCGCCAACGGTAGACGTCAACCCGACATCAGCGCTGAAGCGCTATGTCAATCAGGCAGTCTGCTGGAGTTGTCATACCAACTCGGCTGCTACCGTCTTTAAGAATACGAATTATTATTGGAATAACTACGCTGCAAATCAAGGCTACAACTGGTAGTACGGAAAACTGTTTAACTCTTGCCGGCGAGGCTGTATAGCTTCGCCGGCCAAGGAAGCAGGCGCAATTATTTTTGGGCGCCTGCTTCCTTGGCCGAATCTTTCCGCTTAAAAATAATGGCACTCTGTGTGCCGGGAGGAATTGTATGCAATTACTTGGCAGGCTAAGAACGAGAGCAAAGAATAAGAATGTCGCTATTTTATTATTCTTGATTGCCGTCGCAATCCTTGCTTATTTTATGGCGGAGCGCTCTGGATTATCTCCGGTCACGCTTCCGGGAGCAGGCTCGACTACCGGTGGCTTAGCCGAGCCTCGGGATGAGGCAGTCTACCAGGCGGCGGAACAATTCATCCGTGCGTTAATCAGTGATGATAGAGAGAAAGTACTTTCTTTGCTGACAGAAGAACACAGTCTCAACTGGACGGATGCTTCCTTTCTCTATGACCGTACAGCGTTGCAACTGGGACAAACAGTTGAGCTCGGTTCTCTGCGCCACAGTATAGTCCGTTATATCCAGTCTCCGGAATTGGGCGGTGAAACTTTAGCGCTGGTAACTTTCGAATACACAATGCTCTTCAAAAACGGAGCGGAAGTATTAACAGAGATAAAAGTTGAAGAAAGCATGGCGCTGCAGCTTGTTGATGGAAACTGGAAGATTGCCGCCGACCAGCGTAAGATAATTTCTGAGTAAGCCATCATGGCGCCCTCACCCTAACCCTCTCCCAGAGGGAGAGGGAATTTGTTAGGTAGGGAGAGGTGATTTGTTGGAGGAGATAATTTCTGATTCTCTAATTGTCCTTTATGTAGATATTTTCAGGTAGATACCGTCTATGACAAGTAAACTCAAAAAGCATCTCTGTCGATAATAAAGAGGACTGCGGTTACGCAGTCCTCTTTATTATCGATAATCCCAAGAAATCCCCTCTCCCGTTGGGAGAGGGTTAGGGTGAGGGAGTGTTTCAGCATCTTCTAATTACTATTGATAAACTACTACTCTCCTGTTTAAAGAGTCGGTAATAAAAATACGCCCAACTTGATCAATGTGCAGGCCGTTTGGCATGAGAAATTGGGTTAAACCTCCACCTTGACTGCCGAAACTAAAAAGATGGCGTCCGTCAAGGGAAAAGCCCGCTATACTGTTAGCCATATTGTTTGCCACGATCAAGCGGCCGAAGCGGTCTAAACCGATGCCGCGCGGATTGATTAGCATCGAGTTGCCATGACCGCCAGCAGAGCCGTTGATTACACGCAGCGGGTTACCGTCAGGGCCAAAAACTACAATGCGGGCATGTCCGGTATCTACCACATAAATGTTTCCCTCACTATCGGTCGTCACACCGTTTGGCGCAAATAAATCACCCTTCAGACCAACTTCGAGCAATAATTCCTCGCTCTGCAAATCAAAGACTAAAACTCTTCCCCGCTTAATTTCCGTAACGTAAAGTTTGCCGCCTGCTAAATGCAGTGCACCGGGTGAGCGAAGAGTTTGGTTTTTACTGTACGTTTCTGCAAAAAACCCAAGAAACTCTCCGTTTGGGTTAAAAGTATGAATTCTACCCTGCTGTAAGTCAGCCACAAAAATACGGGTACTGTCGGCAACAATTCCATAGGGAAAAATAAAGTTTCCGCCGCCGCTATCTCCCCGTTGTCCAAATGTCAGCAGGCGCTGCCCGTTTAAATCAAAGACAATCACACGGCTATTATCAGTGTCGCTCACATAAACTCGGTTGTTGCCTGAAAAAACAGCCAGCGGCCTGTCGAACTGGTCCTTGCCAAAGCCGCCGTAAATCACCTGCTGAAATACGGGAGTACCGCCAATAACATTAACAGCAGCAGGGAAAGGAAGCTGAGGACGGCCCAGGTAGTACAAATAAGCGAAGATAAACATCGGCAAGAGAGTGGCAGCTAAATAGATACGCTGAGCCTTCTCCAGCCTGATGGGTCTCCAGAGAAAGCGAACCAGCGGATTACGCATCTTCATCAGCCTCCTTAGCGTTGCTGCAGACGTTCTGTCGCCTGCGCAGCATCGTGAAACAGGGGATTAATAGTTAACGCTTCCTGATAGGACTCTAAAGCGGCATCAGAGAGCCCCTGGCGTTCAAAGAGAACACCAAAGTGATAGGGAATCTCCGCCGCAGCCGGGTTAAAGGACTTGGCTTGGGAAAGGCTTTCGGAAGCCTCGTCATACATGCCAAGTTCCCTGTAAGCTATGCCGGCGTTCAGATGTCCGCGATAATCCTGCGGCGCCAGTTCCGTAACTCTCACAAAAGATGCAAGCGCTTCATTGTAAAGAGCAAGCTCATAGAAAACATAGCCGCGACTCAGATAAGCAGGCATGAAGTCGGGGTCAAGCCGCAGAGCCTCTTCAAACTGGACAAGTGCCTGGTCGTATTGTCCACGTCTAAAAAAGGTATAGCCAAGGTCAACGCGGTGTTGAGGATTAGTTGGGTCGCTATCGACCAACTGACGAAAATAGTCTAATTCCCGCTCAATTCGGCGCATGTCAAGATCGCTCCAAAAAAACTGCCTGCCGATTAGCTGGCCGGAAACAGTCAACAAGAAAACAATTACCATAGTAGTCAGCGCCACTCGCCAGAGCGGGTAATGGCTAGCTTTATTCCTTGCCACACAAAACTCTTTTTCCATAAGAATACTCCTTTTTAAAATTTTTAACTACATTACCAACTGATTTCTTCTCCAACAGCCTTGAAAATTCACTCTCACTTTGCTACCCTAATTCCCTCTCCCTCTGTTCTTTCTACTAATCCCCTCTCCCTTTGCTACACTAATCCCCTCTCCCTTTGGGAGAGGGTTAGGGTGAGGGTCGTGTCTTAGGTGAGGGTCGTGTCTTAGGTGAGGGTCGCGCCTAAAGATTGAATGATTCCAGATGAGGGCTTGCTAACACGATAAAACTATGGAAAAACAGGTAAAGCCGGACGCAACTCATTTTCGGCGATAGGGGTTTCAGCCGCCGGCGGCGGAATATGGCAAGCAAGACATCTGTCCCGGGCATGGCAGCGAAAACAATCTTCAGAGAGCCCTTGGCCGGGCAAAATCTTCGCACCGCGCCTGCGCCGGTTGTGCAGTTCCTGCCAGCCTTCACGGTGGGGGGCTGGATGACAAGCGCCGCAATACAAAGAGCTGGCTTCCGGCAGATATGCCTGCGGCTGATTGTCATGGCAAATCATGCAAGAATCCAAATTTCTCTCCGCCGGCACCCTGTGATTGCGGAAGTCCGGCTGATGACTAGGCGGACGTTGGCGGTGGCAGTCCAGACAAAAATCGTTCCTCCTTGCGTAAGCAGTCAAGTTCTCTCCGGGAGAAACCTCAATTTTCCTGCCGCGTGCGTCGTAGCCATGGCAAAGATAACAGTTTGGCGTCTCGCGCGCAAGGCTGCCATGTGTGATAATAAAATCGTCAGCCAGATGATCCTCCGGCGTTTTGTCATCCTCATGGCAGTCCTGACAAGTTAGTGAAAGACGACGGTTAAAGTGACATGTCATACAGCTCTCCTTAGGCGCGGCAGTAAATATTCGCACCATTTGGCGTCTGCCTTCAGGCAAATCCCAGGAAGCAGACGGAATATCGAGAGCTACGCGTCGCCGACCGATATTTCCGTGCGCCACACCGTCATGACAGGCAACACAGCGCACCTGACCTTCGCTATGGTCGGCATGTGGGATTATCAAATCCCCGGTTGCAGTGGTGCCGCGATTAAAAGTATGACAGCGCAGGCAGGTTTCGTCACCCACACCGGCAAACAAGCGTATCGGCAGAATGTAAGAGCCGGTAGCTTGCGTATAGGTGAAGCGTGCCAGATCACGCAGCAGCTTGGCAGTTCCGCGCAGACCGGTCTCAGCGTGGCAGTCCAGGCAGGACTGCTCGCTGTGGGAGGAGGCTTGCCAAGTGTAATAGTGAGGACGCATGGTATGACACGCTCCGCAGAGACCGGCCGGGTTTCCCGTAAAATCTCCCAGCAAGACTAGGAAAGCCATAACACAAAGAAAGAGTAAAACTTTAAAGGCAGCCATGCCCTGCCTTGGAGAATGGGGCATGGCTGCTTCCTCCTCAAGCCATCTTTCATACCAATCCGGCCAATCCGGCGCTTGGCGGTCAAAGTCATTCGAAGAAGGGTGTTTGCTCATCTTGCTGACCAACTTCCTTCAATATATTTGATGTTCCGGCTCGGAAGCGTTTTGGGTGCGGACAAGTTTGCGCAGAGTAAACTTTTGCAGTTTTTGACCGTCCCAAGGTGAAAGAGAAACTGCCTTATGCGGGCAGAAACGGGCGCAAGCGCCGCAGGACAGGCAGAGAGATACGTGATGGTTAAGTGAGAGGTCTTCTTCTGTTTCCTCCATAACCAACGCTTTTGTCGGGCAGAGGACGGTGCAAGCGCGACAGAAATCACAGGCGGAGCTGATTTCCAGGCGGGCGAAAGGCAGCGCTTCCCCCACATTCAACATGCCCGGGAAAAGAGTCAGCAACTTTTCCCATAAACGTCGCCGAGCTGTCGTTGCTTTTTTTTCTTCCCAAAAGATGCTGCCTAACAGTACTGCGCCTCCCTTTGCGGTGCGTGTGGATTCTTGGCGCAAAAGCGTCAGGAAGTCGCGTCGGGAATAGGAGGACTGTTTTCCGCGGCATGATGTAAATTCTGCCGGCGGCGACGGCGAAATTGTCAGGACGAATTCGGGCAGATAAGAAGCAAGCTGTGTCGCCTGAGCAAAGTTATGGCAGAGCCGCCATGCAAGACGTCCTTCTTTATCTAGTGAACAGTCTTGGCAATGGCCGTGGTGCAGCCAAATTTGACGGAAGTTGAGCAGCGCTGGCAGCAACAATGCGGCTGGTTCCAGTGAGGCCAGGCAAGAGACGGTTACAGTACCGGTATAAGTCTCTTTTTCTGTTGCCTGGCAGGCTAAGCGTAAGCTCTCTTCTTTGGCACGTTGCCGGCGCATGGCGGCAAAAAGAGCAAAGATGTCGGTGGGAGAATCAATCGCTGCTACCGGACAGTTGGCGGCGCACAAGCCGCAGCCTTGACAGAGACGATGATTTTTCTTTAGGTCTTTGTCGATTGCGCTATGCGGACATCCATGCCTGCAAGCTTGGCAGGGGAAAGAGGGATAAAGGCCAATCAGGCAGGATGAATCTTTTGGGATATTCCCTTTTTCCATGGTCCGGCTAAAATAGCGCAACAGTGCATCGCCAAAGAGAGACATGGCTTACTCCTCGCAGAACTGTTTTAAGGATGCGGCATCCAGAACCAAGAAGGCTTCGGTGATTTTGGCCATACCTCGGTAAAATCCATGATTTGAGACGCGGACGACATCGGCGCAATATTTGGATACCCAAGTCAACATATGTTCTCTCAAAAAAGTTTCCTGAAGTTTCAAGGAAGCGAGCAATTGATCATGTTTCTTGCGTCGCGTAGCTTTGGCTGCCGCTCTGCAGAGCAATTGCATAAACTCGCACTCAACGCTAAGATGGTCTTCCATATATTTGTTTTCGCCTTCTTCCGGCAGGCTAAAGCCGGACTCATTAATAAAAATGCGTGCCTTCTCCCAGGCATCGCCCATGACACGCTTCCATTCCGAAAGATAGACGGAGGCGTAGGGATGAACAGTCTGGCAAGCACCGCGAATCAGCAGGAAGCTGTGCTCAGCCTGAAGTTCACGGACAAGTTGTTCTAAGCTTTTTCCTTCCGTCGACTGCTGTAACTCGTCTAAGCCTTGATCGAGCAGTGAAGTGTCGCTATCCTGGCTGCAGATAAAGCTTTTTAGATAAACAGGGAAATCCGCAGAGGTAAACCAACGCAGCCACTTTTCCGAGAGGGGATGGCTGTAAACCTCGGCCAAGGCGGCATAAAAAGCGGCGCGGTCTGTGCACCATTCCTTTGCGGCTGTTGCTTCTTCTTGGTTTAATACCAAAACAGAATCGTTAATCATAGAGAACCTCCTCGCGTAATTGTGCATTTTGTCACTTACCTGGACTCTCCTGCACCTTGAGCTTTCACTTCAGCGACGGATTACGCATTTGTTTTATATTTAAATTTATATTCTGGATGTAGAAGTCAACTCCTGCAGAAAATTCGCATGTTACGGCTGCTGACCTATGTTTCAAATAAAAGTAATTGCAATAGATATAAGCAATACATATGGTTAGCCTTTGTCGAGTGTGAAAGCTATCAATAAAGGAAGGCTAAAAGAGCGAAAACAAAAGCATTTTCAGGGGTTTTTCTACTTTGGCGCAGGTGTGGGAGAAGCGACTTTGGCGTGAAGTCGTGGCAGGACGAAGAGGGATATCTTTCACAAAGTGGCAGGATAATTACTTGTCGTTAACGAATTATGTCAAAGTATGTTATAGGTTGTAAAAGGAGAGAAATGGTTTGAAACTGTCGCAAATCGAAGCATTTTATATGGTTATTCGTTCGGGAAGCATTTCCCGGGCAGCAAGGCAGATGCATTTAACACAACCTGCGCTAAGTCTCCAGATTCGGGATTTAGAAGAGTACTTTTGTGTACAACTGCTTGAAAGGACTAATAAGGGGGTTAAACCGACGCCGGCAGGAGAACTTGTATATTACTACGGGCAGAAACTGATGAGTATGAAAGCTACGCTGTGCAGCGAGATTGAAAAATTACAGAGCAGCACGGCCAAACAACTGCGCTTAGGTGCAAGTACGGTACTAGGCGGCTATGCTCTTCCCTGCAGCATTCATTCTTTTAAGGAAAAATTTCCTCATGCTCAGATCAATTTATCTCTTGCCAACAGCCAAGCTGTGCTGGAAGCTTTGATGGAGGGAAATTTAGATATCGCCCTGATAGAAGGGCCGTTGCCCGAGGGTGTTGTCCTTTCTGCGGATGAGTTTGTCTCCCGCAGCATTGGGGAGGATGATTTAGTTTTGGTAGGCGCTCCTGCCCTCATCCCGGAGGGCAGGGAAGCGGTGACTTTGGCAGAGCTGCGGGGACTGCCGCTTTTGCTTAGGGAAAAGGGTTCCGGTGTCCGTTCTGCCATTGAGAAAGCTCTTCTTGTGCAAGGTGTGCAACCGGGTGAGTTGAATGTCATGATGGAGATTAACAGTTTGGATGCTATCAAGTCTACTCTGGGGATGGGGAAAGGGTACTCGATCATTTCTTATATCGGAGTTAGGAAAGAATTGTATTATGGCACGTTAAAGGCACTTACGGTTGAAGGGTTATCATATAGAAATGTTTTTACCATGCTGCATAAGCGCAGTGCCTTTCTTTCTCCTCTTGAAAAGGCGTTTATTGATTTCATGCGTTCTAAAGACAAAGGTTTCTGCTGATTTTATCGGCAGAGGTCCTTTTTTTTATGAGAGCGCTTTAAAAGGATGTGGTTTGCCTGATTCCTTTTGCAACAGTTAAAAAAGTCGTCAAGATAGTTGAAGGTCTGCTCAAAAATGTTCATTCCTGTCCGATTGTGATAGACTCTCTTGAGAAGTGGACGGCTTTTTTCATTATTGAAAAGAGCAGCACGACATTGGGTGCGGTCAAGGCGCTGAGGAAAGCAGATTTTAATACCGACGCCTTGGCTCTCTCCCGTTCTATTATTGAAAATCTTGCCAATCTAACGTATCTTTTCGATAAACCAGAAGAGCGCCTGGAATTATTTCTCAAATATGAATACATTGAGAAATATCAGGCGCTCAAGGAATTTGAGAGTGATTTTTCGACAGAGGCGATTCCAGAGGAATTGAGAGAGGAAATAAACGAGAACTATCACAAATATAAAAACATGTTTCCTAACAAATTCTCCTGGAGCGGGAAAAGCATTGTTAAAATGCTTTCTGAATGCTGTTTTCATTCGGATTTCGCTATGGTGTATAAAATGTCAAGCCGTTACCTGCACACATCTATCGGCTCGCTAAACAATTTTATCGAAAGCTGTCATGATTCTTCCGGCAAAAAGTTTCCTAGTGTAGACGATTTTCAGAAATTGAACAGGGAGGACGGAGATTTGGCACTGCTAATCTCCGCACTCGCCGTGTTCAACCTGATAGAATTGTTTTTCAAGATCTTCTTCACGGAATTACCGTCCAATTTTCTACAGGCTCAAGAGGAAATCTCCGCCCTTGTTTCCGGGCAGCAACTGTAAACTAAGCAGGCTTGTCCGGCTACTGCAAATTATAGATGCGTAAAAACAATTTAATCCCGAGCCAGGCGCCAAGGAAAGAAAAAAGGGCAAAAACCCAACCGCTGACGGAAAATGAGGCGATTGAGCTTAAAAAGGCTCCAATATTGCAGCCAAGAGCCAGTCTCGAGCCATATCCCATGAGTACCCCGCCTACTACAGAAACTATGGAATGTTTGAAAGAGCGAACCTTGCGAATACGCGCCTCGGATGCGCCTAAAGACGAGATTAGCGCGCCAAGAATAAAACCGAAATTAAGCAGACTTTCATTGGTGAGGAAAAATCCGGCGTCAAGGGCGTGTTGGTGGCGGGGTAGTTGGTAGTAAGCCCAGTCCGCAACGTTGCCGCCAAGTTGGCTAAAAACCCATGTGCCCCAGTAAGTAATGCCGGTGGTGACGGCAAAATACCTGCCGCGGCCGTAATAGAGCAGGGTGCTAAGGACAGCGATGGCAATTGCACCCGTTTTGTAAGACCATGCTTCACGGTAAATCTTGCGAATTGGCACAAATCCGGCAATTATATTTCCATGGGAATCTGCTTGTCTTGTTAGGCGTCGTAAATATAGATAAAGAAGTATCAGAGGACCAAGGTGAACTACAAGAGCCAAAGGCCAACCTAACTGGGCAGGGAGAAAGATTGTTGGAGACTGAAAGACAATCGGCAGCCAGAAGCTCTGATTCCATGCACCTAGGATTGAACCGATTAGGAAGCCGACCAAGGTGCCGTATTGTTGGATGTAGCCTTCGCCGAGGCGCATCAGCATTCCGGAGGCACAACTGGCGGCAAGTACCATGCCGATACCAAAGAGTGTGGCCCCAACTGCAGTGTGAATGCCAAAAGGGTCAGTGTCCAAGGGTAAGCTGTTGTTGTTTAAGGCGGAATAGAAAAAGATAACTATAAATCCCAATGAAGAAAGAGTTAAAAGTAGCACGATTGACTTTAAAGGTTCGATGCTGCGAAAAAGGATAAAGTCGCGGAAGGCAGCGCCGAGGCAAAAGCGGGATCTCTGGAAAGCGTACCCTAGTCCTAAACCCATCAGTAGGGAGAAACCCAAAATCCTCTGACCGGAGTAACTTAGAATATAACCGCTACCAATAACTAACGCCAAAAGGAGAAGGGAAGCAGCTGGCTGAAGGTCGTGTGTTTGAGATTGTGTTACATTTTTCACGTTTGTCTGCGCCTTCAATGTCCCTTCCCCCTTTTTCTCGTCTTTTTTTGTGCATATGAAAATGGTGCTGGAAAAGCCTTATATCGGTATACTTTACCGTTAGCCTTTTTTTTCAATTACTATTTCCCAGATACCTTTTGCTACTTGGGATATTTGCGTTTCAGCCGGCAGCTTCTTAAAATGCAAAGGAATCCCTTTCATCGCACAGCTATGGTCTGTAACGACTACGAGCCGATCGCCAGGCAGTAACGTTTTAAATAGTTTGTCAGATCTTAGAATAGGCAACGGGCACATTTCGCCCAGCACGTCAAGTTTAAATTCAGCCACAAAATTTCCTCCGTTATTTGCGTAGTGTTATTTGCAGATAAGCATATATAAAAGTTTAGGGAAATTATTTACTTTAGGTATATTTTCAACATTAAGCGAGCTGATTCCTGCAATCTTTACTTTAGAATAAATTATTGTCCGGCGCAGATGCGTAAAAATAGTTTGTAAAAACATGTATAACCTCCCTATATACGTAACCAAAATAGTATTGTACAAGGGAGGTTTTTTATGGGCAAAAATATGGGCAAAAAGATTTTGCTGACTCTTTTACTAATTCTATTGCTGTCTTCAGCTGCCATGGCACAGTCGGAAACCTGCAGGCAGTGCCACGAAGCAGTGGTGACGCCTTATCTGGCCGGGCCTCACGCTCAGATGGATTGTGCGCGTTGCCATGAGAACAGTCAACCGCATGCCGCGAATCCCACCACACGCCCCGGTGTTCGGGTGGAAGCGGCAACCTGCCGGGAATGCCACCAGTTGCAATATGAAAGTTACTTCAGCGAGGAGGGCACGGACAGGACGCCGCAAAAGCAGGAACGGTTTCCCCTTTTGCGCCGCCTGCTGGCAGGCCATCCTTTCGCCGAGGACTACCGGGAACCCCGTTCCCACATCAATATGCTGACAAGTTTTGTGGAAACAGCCCGTCCACGCTCCGCCACCTGTATGTTCTGCAAAAGCAGCGACGTTTACTGGCAGTGGAATCAAAACATTAATTACGAAAGCAACACGGGAGAATTGCTGGACCAGGGTGTTATCCGTAATCCCATTACGTGTGTTCAGTGTCACAGCCCGCACGTGGGTGGTCTCCGTTTTGTCCAGCCGGCGCTGCGGGAAGCAATCGAGCGGATGCCGGCGGAACATCCAGGCAAAGACGACCCGCTTCAATCCCGTGTGTGCGCGCAGTGCCATGTAAACTATAATTTTAATCCGCAAGCCAGAGGCATTGAGTTTCCCTTTGTCAAAGTTGCGCAAATGCCCGACTATATCCAAGGTATGAATGTCTGGCGTGAGACAAAAACGGGCGGCTGGGAGCATCCCGAGGTCGGCACCATGCTCTACAAAGTTCAACACCCGGAAACTGAACTATATTGGGGCAGTGTACATCACCAGCTCGGGGTCAGTTGTGCAGATTGCCACATGCCGAAACGGACGGCTGCAAACGGACAGCTTTACACAAACCACTGGCTCACGGGACCGCTTAATTTCCCTGAAGAAGCTTGCGGTCGTTGCCACCAGCAAACCGGTGAAGAACTGACTAACCGTGTCAGGGCAATTCAGGATGATGTGTATGGCCTGAAACAAACCGTCATGACTACCATGGATGCTGCGCTGGATAATTTTGCAGCCGCGCAGGATGCAGCCAATGTGAACGAAGAGCTTTTGGAAGAAGCAAGACAGAGCTACTTTATGGCCCACCTCTACTGGGAATGGATTGCCTCGGAAAACAGTGTGGGCTTCCACAACCCGGCAGAAGCCATAAAAGCGCTGGAGACGGCTAACCGTTTTGCCACAGAGGCACGTGACCAAGCTGCGCAGGCGGCAGGCGTAGCCCGTCCGGCACCGGCGCCGGCACGCCGTGTTCCCTGGATACCGCTCCTTTTGGGCTTGGCCGTAGTGGGCGGCGCCGCCGCTTACTTCATCAGCAGAAAAAAATAATCATAAAAGAAGAGTGGGCCTGCTTTTTGTGCTTGGAGTTGTTCCCGTTCGGCCACATACGTCTCATAGGAGATGGAGTAACACCGGAGATTCAGCAGCTGCCGCTCGAAGTATGGACGGACTGATGTCTAACGGTGCAGAAAAAAGAAAAGATCCTGCTATAGTGCGGGCGATCAGTCCTAAAACTATTATATTTCCATTAGCAGGGGCGCAGCAATCCCTGCTAACTTTTTATGACTCCAACTGTTTTACTTAGCCTTTTCTGTTCCCAATTCCGGCAGTTTCCAAAACCCCGAAACCCTTGATTTTATTGGTGCGAGAGGGGGGATTTGAACCATCACAGGCGTTACCGGCTTAGGGGCAAATATTGCTAATATCTATTATATGATGTATAATATGATGTATAATAGTTATTGGAGTGATTCGATTGAGCGAACTGGTTCGCAAGCAGGTTTATATCACCCAGTCTCAGGAAAACCTTTTGAAAAGAAAAGCAGCAGAGATGGGAGTAACCGAAGCTGAACTGATCAGGGAAGCCCTCGACAGTCAAATGTATACAATTGGTTACCCCCGACGCTCTGCTCAGAAATGGCAGGAAGAAGGGCAGTTCATTGAGGAGAGAATGGCCGGTAAGGAACATTCTGCTCAACGCACATGGAAACGGGAAGAACTTTATGACAGGTAAAGCCCTTATAGATACGAATGTGCTGGTCAATGCTTATGATCATTCCGATCCCGCCAAACAAAAAACCGCATTCACATTACTGGACAATTTGGTTAATTCCGGCAGCGGACTGATCAGTGGACAAATTCTTTCTGAGTTTTTTGTCACGGTCACAAGAAAAATACCCAATCCTCTTACTTTTGAACAGGCGGAGGCAAGAGTGGTTAATTTTTGCCAGATTTGGCCCGTTCTACAGATTACAGAGATGATTGTCCTGGAAGCTATCAGAGGTGTCAGAGCTCACCGTTTTTCTTACTGGGATGCCTTGATTTGGTCAACCGCCCGTCTTAACCAGATCGGCTTGGTATTTAGTGAAGATTTTACCCACGAGCAGTCAGTAGAGGGAGTTCGTTTCATAAATCCTTTCCATGCAGAGCAGTGATTGTACATGACGGGGTGTTTAACAGTATATCCGCAGTTACATTATATAGCTGTAATGTGTAAAAACATCTGCAGAAACAAGCTTTCCAGTTTATGCCAGAATTTCCTGATGTTTGTGGGAGAAAAAACGATAACGCAGTTCCCGGCGTTATTTTTTGAAAATTTTATATATTGTGGCAGGATATTTTTTTTTGCAGAGTATGGCAAGAGGATCCACCGTTTTGCCCGGCAAATAAAGAAGCCCAGCGAAATCGCAAGGGCCCAACGAAAAGCTAAGTTAATTGTGTCCAATTGGAGTAAACTGTTGTTAAACTGTTGTCAAAACCGTCTTTGCACCTGATTCCAGCGGTTTCCAAAACGCTGGAACCCTTGATTTTATTGGTGCGAGAGGGGGGATTTGAACCCCCACAGGCGTAATGCTCACTAGATCCTGAGTCAATCTTTTCTCGTTTCATGTAGTTTCATCTGGTTTCGTCTTACATAAAAAAAGCCCATTTTACGGGCTTTTTTTGCATTAAAAATGAAAAATTATGGACGAATTTTTCATCTAGTTTCATCGTATTTGTTGTCAAAATTGTTGTCAACTTTCAATAATTACTTATCAATTTCTATAATTTAGACAACAGCGCTACATTTTTGTAAAACTCTGAAATTCTAGGCAGGATATTCTCCATTTTTTGCAGAATATGTTATAATCTGGGTTAATTTACCTATTTTCCTGTAACTTTTCATCCAGACGACTTTTATTCAAGTAAATTTTAACTGTGGAGGTGAAGTACTCTTAGCAATGAAGTTTCATTCTGTTAGTTGCGTTCGTTACTCGTCCTACATATGTAGAGCAACACGAAAGTTCAAACCGAAAATGAGGAGGATGACAAAATTGCCTGTTCTTAATTATTGGAAAATGCGGAATAGTAGAAAATCAGTTTCTGTCCTGCTTATTGTCCTGATGCTTTTAAGCATGCTGCCGACAGGGGTGATGGCGGCCACGAACAATGCCGCCATTTCTCCGGATACAGCGGAGTATGACCTTGCCGCTCCGGCCGATGTTGAAACCGTCATTACCTGGAACGATGCCACTGAGGTAACATCCGTCGTGTATGGCGGGACAACGCTGACTGATGCCGTTTATAGTGTTGTTTACATTGACCCAAATACCGCGACGTTGGCTATCTTGCAGCCCTTCATCGCGGGCCTTACCCCGGCAGTAGGTGACACGTTGGCCTTCACCATCAACTTTGATATAGGCGTCCCTGCCACCTTTACGGTGACGGTGGTTGATAACACACCACCACTGCCGCCGCCTGTGGTCAATGCCGCCATTTCTCCGGATACAGCGGAGTATGACCTTGCGGCTCCGGGAGATGTAAGCACGACCATCACCTGGAACGATGCGAGCACCGTTACGGCCGTTCATCATGGCGTAACCGAGCTTACGCTAGATACCGACTATACGTTAACAGGCGCAACACTGACCATCTTGGATGCCTACATCGGCGGTCTTACCCTGGCGGAAGGCACTGTTCTGCCCTTCACCATCAGCTTTGACGTGGGCGACCCTGCCACCTTTACGGTGACGGTGACTGATATACCGCTCACCGGCGCCATCTCCGGTACGGTGACTGATGGAGTATATGGAGTGCCGGGTGCTATAGTAGAAGTTCTTTGGCAGGACACCTATGGGGACTGGTTCCCTGCTGCTGAAAGCGCTCTAACCGATGACAGCGGCAACTTCACAATAATTGATATTCCATCGGGCAACTATCTGGTATGGGTTTCCCCCCCGCAGGGAAACCTCTATCTGCTGCATTTTGCAGTCAATGTTGATGTTGCACCAGGCCAGACAACCACATTAGAACCAATAGTGTTGCCTCTTGGCGGTGCCATCACCGGCACGGTGACGGATTCGAGCGGTGCTGGGGTGAAAAATGCAACTGTTGTAGCCTGGCAGGACATCTATGGCGATTGGTGGTATGCTGAAACTGACTTAAACGGTAGCTTCACAATATCGAATCTTCCTGTTGGCGACTATGCAGTGAAGGTCTATCCCCCGCCGACAGAGCTCTACCTACTGCCTGTTACAGTCAATGGTGTAACTGTAGACCAAAGTGAGACAACCGAATTAGGCTATATTATATTGCCTAACGCATTGACTGCGGTAGAAGAGGCGGAAGTCGCAGTTGCCACACTTACCACTCAGGCAGAGGTTGACGCTGCCCAGGCGCTGCATGACGAGGCGCTTGCACTGGTTAATGCCCTGCCTGATGAAGGAGCCAAACACGAGCTGCTTAGCAGGCTGTTTGCCGTGCAAGACGCAATCTGGATGGCCAAGAGGCCTGTCATTGAAATAACATATCCTGCTGATGGCGTGCCGGCCACAACGACGCAAGTTACTGTGAGCGGACGTGTTTACAGCAGGCTGGGCAACGAAGTAATTGCTCAGGCATGGCGGGGACTGTATTTTGATGAAGAACTTACCGTAACAGCTGATATCTATGGCAACTTTGTATTTGACCTCTTGTGGAAGCAGGGTACATCATCGTGGCAAGGACCTTCTGTTGGCGGAGTGCCCTTAGAGCTGTATGGCTGGGAGTACATTTTTGAGGGGAACTTTAGTCGGGGCATTCGTTATATGGGCACAGTTGCTCCAGGTGCAGTAGTAACTTTCAGGTATCACGGGTATGAAATGATTGGTGAAGCTGATCTACTTGATTTGGATGGCGAAGGCGACTTTGCCTGGGATGCCTTTTTTGAAGTCGGGGAGAATCACTTCATCATCGAGGCATGGGACCAACATGATAACTTCGCGCAAGCTATCCGCACGGTTACTGTACTTCCCGCGCCTGTGTCTGTAACAATCACCCCGTCCGCAACAACGGTTAACACCGGTCAATCCGTAACCTTCAGCGCCACCGTGGGTCCGTCAGGCGCCCACCAGAGCGTGACCTGGAGCGTTTACTCCGGTCCGGGAACGATAACTCCCGCTGGCGTCTTCACCTCTCCCACTGCAGGCACGTCCGTTATCCGCGCCACATCCACTGTTGATTCAACAGTTTACGGACAGGCCACCGTTGTAGTTGCAGCCCCAGCCGTTCATTTGCCTCCGGCACCTGCACCTGCGCCAACGCCTCCCGCTCCAACTCCCCCGACTGTAGTTGAGCAGCCTATTGTTGTTGGACAACCTACGGAAGTAAAATTAGAAAACTTAGTGACCGTTACTATAACAGCAGGAGCCGTTACCGGCGAAGCTCCCAAAATTACTGCACAGGTTATGACGGAAGCGGCTGCTGCGCCGTTATTGGCCGCAGCGACCGGAGCAGGTCTTACCGCAGCAAGTGAAGTTGTGGTGCTGACCATGACCGGCGGTGAGTTCACGGCGCCGGTGCAGCTGACACTGAACTTTGACGCCGCTAAGATTGCTACAGGCCGGGTACCGGGCGTGTTCGTTTACAATGAGCGTACCGGGCGCTGGATATTCCTTGGAGGACAAGTCGTAGGCGGTACAATTACCGTTACTGTAGACAGGTTCTCGAAATTTGCGGTGTTTGCCACGAAGCCTTTGCCGCCGTTGACTGATATTGCTGACCACTGGGGTAGGGGTTCTATCAAAACCCTCACCGGTATGGGCATTCTCAGCGGTTTCCCGGATGGTAGCTTCAATCCAAACGCCAATGTTACCAGGGCAGAGTTTGTTAGCATGCTGACGCGTGCTCTGGGTCTAGAGGCGAAGCCAAAAGCAGCAGCCAGATTTACAGATGCAACTGGTTGGGCGCAAGGCGCAATTGGTGCGGCTGCAGAAGCAGGCTTAGTTGCCGGTTACGCTGATGGGACGTTTGCTGGCTCCCGCCTGATTACCAGAGCGGAGATGACTGTAATTCTGCAGCGTGTGATCCGCAAAGGCTTAGTGCCGGTTAATTGGAGTGTGGGCACTGACTTTGCTGATGTGCAAGTTCTCCCGGCCTGGGCTGCGGATGGAATCAGTACGGCCAGCAGAGCCGGCTTGGTGCGTGGCTTCCAGGATCGGACTTTCCGTCCGGGAAGTGCGACTACCAGGGCAGAAGCGGCGGCTATGCTGTATCGTCTGGTAGCTGAAAGATAACAGTTATATTTATAGAGCCCTGCCAACAGGCAGGGCTCTTTTTGCGGGAGGGATATACAGATGGGCAGAAAGAGCAGGCAAAAGCGGGCGGCAAAGCAGGCGCCCAGACGGGAGGAGACTTTCAGCAACAGTAATTTAAGCGCAACGGTGTTTGGAGCGCTTTGCCTGTTGCTGGCATATCCCGCTTATTTCAGGGGGCTGTATTTCAGCGGAGAGTTGCTTTTTACTCATGTGTTTACCTGTGTGCTCCTGATATTATGGTGGTTTGTTAAGTTTCGACGAAAAGACTATTCTTTTGTTAACACACCGCTTGACTATTGTTTCCTGGGGTTGGCGGCCGTTTACCTGCTTTCTCTGTTGGTGGCAATAAACCTTAGGGGAGCGATAGAGGAATTTTTGAAAGTAAGCAATTTCTTTCTTGTTTATTGGCTTGTGAGAGAAGTGAGTGAAAACAAAAAACATGTTCAAGTCATTCTTAATGTACTTGTGTTTTCTGCTCTTGGCGTGGCTTTGCTAGGACTTGGAGCTTTGGCCGGCACCTGGGAGCTGGCGGGCGGAATTAGAGACGGCCGTATATTTTCCACAATACAATACGCGAACAGCCTGGCCGCCTACATGACTAGTACTTTCTTTTTGACTCTTAGCCTGTTTTATAACGCCACGCCTCGTTGGAGAAGAGTCTACGCAGCGACAGCTCTGTTATTGCTGGTCACGACTATTCTCACTCATTCTCGTGGCGGGTGGTTGGTTTTGGCAATTTTTGTACCGTTTTCTTTCTTTTTAAATTGGCGTGCAAGTAAGGAAACAGTAAGGTGCACGATGATTATAGTGCTTGTCGGTCTGCTAAGTGCGCTGCCTCTAGGTCTTTTGGCTGGAAGAAGCGGGCTTTTCTGGTTGATCATGCTGACAAGTGTGACGGTCAGCCTGTTCCTAATTGAACGGCCGCTTAACAACCGGATTGTGCTCCCTATAATTGTGGTCTTGCTAATTGTAGTGTTTAGCGGCGCAGGAGTATATGTGAGGCAACAAGCTGCCGCACCACTACAACTTGTTCATCACCTTGCAGAACCAAAAACGGAAAAATTTTGGGAGGAGCGAATAAAAGTGCTCCCTGAAGCAAATTATACGCTTTCCCTGGAGTTGCTGGCCACCGGAGCGGATGAGCAGCCTTACGGCTGGCGGGTGCGGGTTTTTGGCATTAGTGTGGATGGCAGGAGGATAACGCTGTCCAATGTTAGGGGGATGAGGAAGGAAGCTTGGGAAAGCAGAAGTTTCTCTTTTTCAACACCGCCAGAAGTGGGTACGCTAGTTGTTCAGTTAGTTAATGCCTATCCCGGAATTGATTTACAAGCTAGAGACGTATATCTAGCCGGAGGAGGGAAAACAGTCCGGCTCGATTTTCTCTGGCATAGAGTTTTGACGCATGCTCTCTATAGCAGGATTGTTTCTTTTTCAATACAGGATAGCACCGTCCAGGAACGGCTGCGTTTTTACCGTGATGCCTGGGCAATTGTGCAGGACTACCCGCTGCTTGGGCTTGGCGGACAGGGATGGCAGTCGCGCAATTTTCAGTATCAGTCCTCTGCTTATTTGAGCAAGAAAGTCCACAATCATTTTCTGCAGACGTGGGTAGACGCGGGAATCGGCGCAGTTTTATTTTTCCTGGGGATGATTGTTTCATTTGCTTTGTTATGTGTAAGGCTTATTCGCTTCTCCGCTGACAATGAGCAGAAAATGTTGGCAACAGCGCTTTTGCTCGCTTTTCTCTCGGTGGTGACGCACAGTTTGTATGACTTTAACTTCTCTCTAGGTGCTATCGGCATTTATGTGGCTGCGGTAATGGGATTAGGCGCATCGCTTTCGTTTGTAAAAAAAGGCGGCAACTTACTGGCGCCTGGCTTGAATGTGGTTGCAGTTATGTTAATGTTAATTCTTTCAACAGTTTTGTTGCTGGGGCATACTGAACATCAGACAGGCAGGCGAATGCTGCTGGAACAACGGGTCGGTGAAGCGCTTGTTCATTTAGAACGGGCTGTACGGCTAGATCCGCTAAACGCTGAATTCAGGCTTGAGTTGGCGAGTGTCTATGAGGGGGTCGGGAGAGTACGTTCAGATAATGATATACTCCAAAAAGCAAAAGTTCAATTTGAACGGGTACTTTTTTTGGATCGTTATCACCCACGTTCCAGCCACCTGTACGGTACTTTTTTAATAAATAACGGACAATTTGACGAGGGGTTGAATTATCTGATGCAATCACTGCAGCTTAACCCGCGCTTTGGCAGGGCATATGCTCTGTATGCAAGACACTGCCTTGACAAAGCGTTAGAGCTATATTTTGCCGGGGAAAAAGAGAGAGCTGCAATCTACTTAGAGAAGATTATGCCGCTTGAGGCGAAACTGCAAGAGTATGCGCCGGGAAACCTTGCTCTGGCTCTCTCGCTTGGGCAAACCCATTTTATGCTTGGTCGAGATAATCAGGCTGAAGAATATCTGCAAGCGGCACTTGCTTTTGACAGAGATCGTGCCAGTGCCGCCATGACATTGGCAGCACTATATAAGCATCTTGGAAAAGGTGATAAGTCTCAGGAGTATTTCAACAAGGCGCTCACTTTGGAGCAGCAGAGTGTTAGCGTTTATCAAACATTTGTACGTGTTAGAACTCCGCTATAATGACATAGTGCTGAGCCTCTGCGCTTTGGCATAAAAATTTTTGAAGATAGCAGAGCAAACAAAGAAGCCTTGCGAAATCGCAAAGGCAGAATGAGAAGCTAAATTAATTTTGTCCAATCGAAGTAAACTGCTGTCAAATTGTTGTCAAAACCGTTTTTGCACCTGATTCCAGCGGTTTCCAAAACGCCGGAAGCCTTGATTTTATTGGTGCGAGAGGGGGGATTTGAACCCCCACAGGCGTAATGCCCACTAGATCCTGAGTCTAGCGTGTCTGCCGTTCCACCACTCTCGCATTGAGTGGTGAGCCATGATGGACTCGAACCATCGACACCCTGATTAAAAGTCAGGTGCTCTGCCAACTGAGCTAATGGCTCCTGTTAAAAGAAGGTGGTTAAGCACCCTGTGAGAGTAATTGGCTGGGGCGGCTGGACTCGAACCAACGCATGCGGGAGTCAAAGTCCCGTGCCTTACCGACTTGGCTACGCCCCAGTAAAATATGGTGGAGAGGACTGGATTCGAACCAGTGAAGTCTGAGACAACAGATTTACAGTCTGCCCCCTTTGGCCGGCTTGGGTACCTCTCCACAAAAATAGTGCATTTGGAGCCGGCGATGGGACTCGAACCCGCAACCTGCTGATTACAAGTCAGCTGCTCTGCCAATTGAGCTACGCCGGC
>JAGXRV010000068.1 GCA_018335695.1 Clostridium sp. | reverse complement strand
AGTCCGGGCATCGACTAATCAGGCTACCGGTTTTACGGTTGGCAGAGCCAAAAAAACCGGGAATCAAAACTGTGCTAGCGAAAATGAATCCCGCCTCAGGGAGTCCTTTACGCGAAATTAAATCTGAGGATACACTCGTAGAAGCTTTTGCTGGTTTGCCTGCGGACAGGGGTTCGACTCCCCTCGCCTCCACCAAATAATCTACCATCTATTGATACAATGAATTGTGTCGGTGGGTGGTTTTTGTTTTTCCCGAAAATGCAGCAATAAAGCCATTCTCGCGGTTTCGCAGAACGGCTTTTATTATTTTATGGCAGTTATGTTCTGCCATTTTCGGAGGCGAGGGGACATGAACCTATGGCCTTTTAACTGCCTGAAACCGATAAGCCGTTAAAAGATAGAGGGGGTGTGCATCCGATTTCTGGGGGGTGTGCAAAGAGGGGTGTGCAAAATTCGGACAAAAAAGGACGCCCATCTCCGGCTTATTCAGTTAGCTGTGTATGCGGACATTCCTCGCATACCTCTGCTGCCCCAACCGGCAATTCATCATCAATCGCCGAAGGCTTAATTAAGCCGTATGCGACCATGTTTATATCATAGCAATATCCTTCGCTTATCTCTTTGTCCAGCAATGGACACCTATACACATTATCTGACAATCCTGTCCGCCTCCCTTATTGGACACTTCTTCCTTCCCGGTAAGCTTTCCTTGCTTGATTCAAACTCATTTCATTTGCACCCCCGGGAAAATCAGGATCATCCTTTTGGATTGGATCGTCTTCCCATCCGCAGTTACTACACACTTCATACAGCGATTCTGCGTCAAGCGTAATTTTTTCACAACATGGACACTTTTTCAAACTCATTATTTACCATCTCCATACTTCATCAATCTGCTTTCTCCAATACGCTTTAACCCAGTTCGGTCCGTCAGAGAAAAACCTTATCGTGCCGCTTCCAATTACTTACTATATTATTATACTTCATTTTTTGAAGACCTGCGAGGGTTTTCGAACTGTGGGGACCTGATGCGTCGCATAGCCAGCAAACCGAAAAAACCGTTTACAGGCTGTGTTACTATCCCTCAATTTCCGCTCCATCCTTAAATCTATAAACCAGTTTGCCTTTTATCGTTATGGTAAGCTTCGCAACCGCCACCGCCCACAGTTTATCGTCAAATTCATCTAAGACCATTGGGCATGATTCAATACCCTTAATGAAGGTTTCGAGCATCAGGAACTTGTTCTGGTGCTCCCGGCGTTGCTCATCCAGTTCAGCAAGCCGCTCGGAGGCTTTGCGGTACCGCTCCATGTATCCGGTGTGCCGCCCATTGAATTCTTCCTGACTGACCGCGACTCTTGCGTTCTCAGAGATTGCTTTTTTTGTTAGTTCAGTAACAATCTCAATCTCACGGCGTACTTCTGCTAACTCCGCCTCAATAGCCGAGCAATCGCATAAAGTCTCCTGCGCAAAGCGGCAGTTGGCTAATAATTCCTCGCGTCCGCCCATCAATGTGTTGAACGCTACCAGGAATCGCTGTTTAATATCATCTTCCGTGACATGGGGCGTTTGGCAATGCTTATCGTTTTTGTACTTCTCATTGCACCGCCAGATTACCCGGCGGTATTTGCTGTTTGAACCCCAGACCTTGGAGCCGTAAAACCCTCCGCAATCGCCACAGACTATTTTCGCCGAAAACGGGCTGCCGCAGCCACATGGCCTGCCGAGACCCTTGCGCCGCTCGATTTCCGCCTGCAACGCGTCGAACTCATCCGGCTCGATAATGGCGGGGTGGCTGTTTTGAACATAGTATTGCGGAACCTCGCCCTCGTTGTTTTTCCGCTTTTTAGTCAGGAAGTCCACTGTAAAGCCTTTTTGCAAAAGGGCATCGCCCTTGTATTTCTCATTTCCAAGCATGCTCTTTACCGTGGCGACCTGCCATCTCTTTTTCCCTGCCGGCGATGGAATGCCTTGGCTAGCGAGCTGCTTGGCAATCGCCGATGGTGTTTTGCCTTCCATGAACAGCCGGAATATCATCCGTACAATCTCGGCTTCGGATTCAACAATCCTCGGCAGGCCGTCCTCACCCTTTTCATAACCGAGAAATTGGCCGTATGGCAGGCTGACCTTGCCGTCCGCCATGCGCTTGCGCTGCCCCCAAGTGACATTCTCGGAGATGGAACGGCTTTCCTCCTGCGCAAGGCTGGACATTATCGTGATGAGAAGCTCACCCTTGCTGTCCAGCGTATAAATGTTCTCTTTCTCGAAGTAGATCTCCACTCCTTTTTCCTTTAGCTGGCGCACTGTCACAAGGCTGTCCACCGTGTTCCTCGCGAAGCGGGATACGCTTTTGGTGATGATGAGGTCAATCTTGCCGTCAAGAGCATCGGCAATCATCTGCTTAAAGCCGTCACGTTTCTTTGTATTCGTGGCGCTAATCCCCTCATCGGTGTAGACCCGTACAAACTCCCAGTCCGCGCGATCCTTGATGTACTTTGTATAGTAGTCCACCTGCGCCTCGTAGCTGGTTAGCTGCTCTTCGCTATCAGTGGAAACCCTGGCATATGCCGCAGTCCTTCGTTTAGTGTTCAGATGTGTACCATTGGCGGAGTTTTGGCGAATGGTTGCCGGTATTATCCTTACGCTTGAAGCCATTTTATCGCCCCCCTTTCGCTCTTTGGCTGGCCGCATGGCGCATCTCGTCCGTCCAGCTTTCGCGGCGCGACCTGTCCTGCCAGGCCTTTTCGGTTGTCCTGCCATCGCGGAACACAAAGACAAGCATGTTGAACTCAGGTACCCGGATTTCAGAAATTTCTCTTATGAAGATTCCAGCATCAAATTCTTCCTGACCGAGAACCTCGGCGCTGGTTGTATAAAGAACCCGTTCCGGTATCTGCTTGGCGTGACAGGCGGCTTTGCCTTCCTTTAAGAAAGTGGAACACTGCCAGGCTGCCCTCCCGGCGGTAACCTTCCGCTTGTACTTCTTGCCGCAGTTTTCGCACCGGATGATGCCGCTGAAGGGGTATCGGCTACCGGTATCGCCCTTTGCGCCGCAGCTCCTGCGCCGCTCTTCCATGACCGCCTGTACTCTCTCAAAGGTTGCCGTATCAATGATAGCCGGGTGAGTGCCCTCTGCCAAATACTGCGGCAGCTGGCCTTTGTTCCAGACCAGCTTTTTTGTCAAATGGTCGGCGACATACTTTTTCTGTAACAACGCTTTTCCGGTGTATTTTTCATTCTTAAGGATGGCGATCACGCGCTCACTATTCCAATCTCCGCCGCGAACCGTGGCTACGCCCATTTCCCTTAGCTTCTGTGCAATCTTGCCGCCGCTCATGCCGCCGCTATAGTCCTCAAAAATCATGTAAACGACGGATGCTTGCTCGGGATCGATCTTCACCTCGCCCTTGACGATGTGGTAGCCAAACATGAACCGCAGGCTGGCCAGTTCACCTTTTTCAAACTGTTTGCGGATACGCCATTTACAGTTCTCACTTGCCGATAGACTTTCTTCTTGTGCGTAGGATGCGAGGATGGTCAGCATAAGCTCCCCGTCTCCGCTGATGGAGTGGATGTTTTGCTCCTCAAAATATACATCCACGTCGAGCAGTTTTAACTCCCGCACAGTCTCAAGAAGTGTAACGGTATTCCTAGCAAAACGGGAAATGGACTTGGTGATGATCATGTCAATTTTGCCGTCCCTGCAGTCGGCGAGCATGCGCCGGAACTCAGGCCTGTTGTCTATCGTCCCCGTCAGCGCTTCATCGGCATATACTCCGGCATATTCCCAGTCCGGTCGTCCTTGAATCAACGTGCTGTAATAGCTTACCTGGGCGGCGAGGGATTGAAGCATCGCGTCCTTGCCGCTTGATACCCGCGCATAGGCGGCTACCTTTAGCCTTTTGGGGAATGATGGAACCGATGGAGCTGTTCGTGTGATGATTCGTTCCATAAAAGGCCTCCTTCCGTTTAGGACATATTCGCTCTAGTTGCCGGTAATATCAAGCATTTAGCGATATATACTGTGCGGAGAAAGGCCGTATTTCTGCGCTATGAGCGCCCCAATTGTTGTCAGTTCTTCCTCGGTGATGATACCCTTGGCAAGCCAAATTCTAAAAACCGCCATTGCCGTCTTGTAATGGATGATGGCCCGTTCCTTACTCATGGCACACCGCCTTTGACTTGCCGTAGCAGGCGCGGGAGCAGTATTTGCGTGTCTTGTTGCCATAGCTTTCGAATTCCCTGCCGCAAAAGGCGCAAGTCAGCTTGTATATAGCCTTACGCCTAACAGCTTCAGGATGGGCGTTCCACCAGGCCATGCGGCAGTGATCCGAACAGAAACGCTTCGTTTTCAATTGAGATGAAGGTGAGAGAACCTTCCCGCACTGGCGGCAGCAACGTCCGTCCTGTTTGTCAGGGTTTGCGGCGGCAATACCGCCAAGGTTGTTCCTGCGGCAGAATGATTTCACCGTATTTTCCGATATAGAGATCGCCGCCGCAATCTTTGAATAGCTCAAGCCTTCGCTTCGCAATTGGGTAATTTTTTCCTTTGGTGTTCGCGTCATAGACATTACCTCCCACCGATATGCAGAAAATCGGAGGGATTCGAACCCTATAAAAAGAGAAAATCGCCCGTGGAGCATATTGCCCCGCAGGCGATTTTTTCATCTATTTGGGGATTTTAAGTTTCTGCCCCGGAATAATCACCCCCGAGGTCAGCCCATTAAGCGCCTTGATTTCTCGATACCTTGCACCGCTACCCAGCTTCGCCGCCGCAATCTCCCAGAGGGAATCGCCCTTTACTACCGTGTAGATTTCGTAGGCGGCACCGCTTGCGCTGCCATAGATGATCGTTCCTGTGCTGTCGAAGACAAAGTAGCTGGGGTTTTCGTCAGCACAGCGTTTGGCATTCTCCAGCGCCCTGAACGCGCCTATCTGGGATTTGGCGTCACCCCAACTTTTGCGGACACGGTAGATGGTTTCACTCGGCGCGGAAGGCAGAATGGATGCGGGAACCGCATTTATCGCCAACCCTTTCCTCACAGCGGCACGGAAAGAATCCATGCTCTCACCGTGCTTCGGAAACCAGTGCATCACGTCGGCATGGTTACTGGCGATGCCCAGCTGGTGGCCTTCCGAGTGGCAGATAATGCCCCGCTCATTTAGCCCATAAAGTTTGCATAGATACACACATAGCTCCACCGCCTCGTTGTAGACTTTACGAAAATAGGCAGCGCCGGTCAGGTTATCCTCGCAGATCTCAAAGGAAATGTGCGTGTCGTTGCCGGAGCCTCTCGCGCCTCTGCCGCAGTGCCAGCCGCGATGGTTCCAGGGCAAAGTCTGGTAAGTGGCAATCGAGCCGTCGGCAAGCCTCCCGATAAAAGCATGTACGCAGACACTTCTTCCATCCGGCCTGTCCTGGTTCCAGTGGTTGTTATGCCTATTTCTCCCCAGCAGACCGTCGTCCGGGCCAACATAACGCCGCAGCCACGGGTTGTTCGCGCCGGTGGAATGAACCATGATGCCTCTTGGTGTAATCGTCCTGCCCGCTTTGTAGCACGCGTTGTTCGTGAAAATTAATTTGCGCAGGTTCATTTGTCTGCCCCCTCGTCATCGCTGGAGCCCAGCTGTCCCAAAATCGTCCTGAGTTTCTCGGGGATGGGCAGCCCCACGCGCGCGGCGTTCTCCAGGATGGAAATGCCTTCATTGCTCAAATAAAAAAAAATTACCGCCGTCCGGATCGCGCCGCCGTCGCCAAACACCTGACTGTCGACGATATGCCCCACGCCCACCAGCACAAAGATGAGCACCTTTTTAAAGATGCCCCTGGCGCCGATCTCGCTGGATAGTTTCTTCTCCATGATGGCACGCATCACGCCGGTCAGATAGTCAATTACCACAAAGGCAATCAGGGCATAGAGAAACCCGTCCAGCCCGCCTAAAAACCAGCCGAGAAAACCGCCGATGGCGGTAAAAGCTGCCTGTACCCAATTCCAGAATACTTTCATTGAAAATTGCCCCCTTCCCCCGTATCCGGGGTTTAGCTTCGTAAGAGCGCCTAAACGACTCCTGAACGCAATCGAAATACCAGCGGGTCCTGGTGCCCGAGCGCCCACAACCCAACTCCTTTTAACCTCCATCTGTGCTTCGCCAGGTTAGCCAGCATATCGAAATGCTCGGCGTCGGAGTAGTGGGCGATGGAGAAGCCCCTTGCGTCTCCCAGGAAAAACTGGGTAAGCCACAGTCCCCGGTCGCGCAGCCGGAAGGTAACAGCCCTGTCGTTGTCAAAAGCCGCGAAAGAATCAGTGTGCAGATAGTCGAAATCTGTCGAAATGCTTTCCTGCCTGGTCGCCGGTTCTTCCCCGGGGCCTTCAAAGCGGAAGTAGTCCCACGGTTCAAGCCATGTCACGCCGCTGCGCTGAATACGCCCCAGTGTCTGGATTTGCCCATCCGGCAGAGCCACGTCAAGGGCCTCCTGCGGTACATAAACATAAGGATCGCCCGCGTCCAGCAGGCCGCACTCACAGGCGGCGCCGCTGGTGCGCAGCCCGAAGCCGCCCAGTGTCGGCAGGGATGCGGACAGGGCAAAGACCCGCGTGGTACCCACCCAGCAGTGCAATTCACTCCCGCGTGTTCTTACCCGCAGCGTATACCAAGTGTTTAAACTCACGCCCTGCGCCACGTCCGGCTGCAGCCTTGTCCATATCCCGCCTTGCCTTTGCCAAAGCTCCGCCGTCTGCGTGCCGCGCCGCAGCAGGAATAAATACAGATCGTTTACCCCCTGGGCTTTGAAAACCACGCCCATGGTGCCGTTCCCCGCCGTCATGCGCAGCCTGGCCCGGATGTTCAGGTCGCCAAACCCGTCGTGGGAGAGGTGCGCCTGGGCGTCCGCGCTTGCCTGGTCGGACTGGATTAACACCCGCCTTGCCGGGTCTGTATCCATGCTCCAGGCCCCGCCGCTGCGGTTGTAGAAGGCGAGCGTGTCGTCCCTAAAGTCGTCATACCAGACCCAGGCGTGCTCCGGGACGCTTCGCAGCACTTCGGGGGTGAGGATAAACTGCTCCGGCAGCACGAGGGTGCCGTTTACGTCTTTTAGCCTCCTCGGGGTGAAGGTAAATTCCGCCTCGCCGCCGGTCATGCTAAAATTAAACTGCGAACAGACCCTAAAGCCCCAAAACTGTGTTCCGTACTGACTGCCCGCACCGTGTACCTCTAAGGTGTGGCTTCCGGCGGACAAGTGGAACCGTCCGGCCTTCAGCCAGTGGGTGCGACGGTGGAGGGGGTACCAGTCGGGAAACGGACCGATTTGCAGCGGTGTCCCGTTTAGCCGCAGCTGCAAAACCTGACGGTCCCACCAGGGGCAATTCACCCTTGCCGCCAGGTCATATTCCCCCGCCTGGGGGACGGCAAAAGAAAAAAGGGCCAGGCCCTCTTCTTCCAGCACCGGTTGAGTCCCGGGAGGCGAACCCGGCGGGACGGGGAGAAGCTGGGGCGCCCTGGGGGAAATCCAGCCGCTGCCCACCGTCATAGCGCCGGAAACCTCGTCAAAGCTGCTGCCTGTCCTGTCCGCGACCTGCCCGGCAAACTCATAGCGCGGCTCTTTTTCATAGGCGACCAGGTAATTCCGCCTGACCCGGCCTGCCTGGCCGGAAACCTTAAAGACGGGGCTTGTAACCCGCGCCGCGTCCATCCCTTCCTGGTAATCGTAGATATGCGGGAGAAGGTATGGGCTTTGGCTGTCCTCGTCCAGAAAACCGGCAAAGGAAAGACGCGGCTGCAGCTCGTGAAATGTAAAATCCCCCTGCTGCCAGCCAAGCCAGGCAAGGAAGGTGCCGCCGCTGCCCCGGTAAGCGCCCGGAACGGGCCGCCTATCAATGCGCCAGTTGAAGCCGAAGCCGGGGATGCCGAGAAAGATTTTCTCCTTCGGTATCCGCGTTACCGCGTAGTCATATATCTCCTCCATCCACCACACCGGGCTGATGGGCCCGGGAGCGCTGCCCGCCCAGGCAAAGGCGTAGCTCATGATCACACAGGTATCAAAATAAGGCTCCATCCGGCGGTAATCGCACCAGCGCTCCCAGGATGGCGCGCCGTCCCCGGTCATGGGAGGCAAGTCCCAATGCACATAGTGTTGAATCGGGCGGCTCTTGATGCTATCGTAGATCCTCTTCGCCAGGGCCACCACGCCGTCCGGATTGTCGTTCGGCCCTTTTTCCAGGTCGATATCCACCCCGGTGGCGAAAGGGTACATATCCAGAATGCGGTGCAGCTCGCTGATAAACATGTCCTGCGCCCCGTTGGTGTTCTCTACGATGGCCCGAAAGCGGGAAAGGATGCCGTCGTTTCTGACCGTCAGCAGGTGGGTGATATGCGGCCAGCGCGCTACCCTTTCCAAATCGGCGGCGGGGATAACGCCGGTAATCCGCCCGGTGTTGTCGGGCACCAGAAAATCAAACAGCCCCATATGGGTTAGCCTGTCGCCGTAATCCCGCCACTCCTGCCTGGCCCGGGTGGTCTTTAAGAAAGACCAGGTCATAAACCCCCGGCCTTCTTGCCGCATACCGCTCATATCCGTTTCCCCCCTTCCGCCAGCTGCCATTCCTGCAGTGTGACGAGCACCCTGGCCGAAGGCTCCGGCCGCAAAGTTGCCTGTCCCGCGCCCAGCCCCAGCAGAGTAACAGGGAAGCGGGGATTCCCCCAGGCGGCATAGAGGAACCGCCCTTTAAACTGAACGGGGCTGCCGTTTTGCAATACCCGCCGCTCAGTGCCGATAACCGCTAACTCCTGGTTGCTCGCCAGCGCTTGCGGGAAATAAAAAAGCCTGGTCAGCCGGTCCTGCCCCAAGGCGACGCCTTTGCTTAAGTTTTCCTTTGCCATTATGTGAAAGTCCAGGGCCGTGGGCACGATTACCGCCCCCGGCTCCACCGCCCAGTAGGCGCCGCGGTTGGGGATAATCAAGGTTTTAGCGCCCCGCACCACGGCGTTGTAGTGCTTTGGCGGGGACGGGCTGCCGTTCTCCCGCAGTTTTTGCAGCATCTCCTTGGTGTTTTGGGAGTAGCCGGTTAAATGCTTTCCTTCCTGGAGCATCACGTCGGTAAAGGAAAAAAAGCCAACGGCGTCAGACATTACGGTGTCAACCCTGATACTGGCCACCCGCTTTCCCTCTTCCGGCGCGAAACGAAACAAATAGCGCTTCATCCGCTCACCTACTCAAAGGAGAAGCGAAGCTCCGCGGGGTGGCCGTTCCACAGAGTAGCCAGCCTGCCGCCCTGCAGCACGATGTCGGCGACGTTGACCTGGCCGCTGGCGTCCTCCAGGCAAAGGCGCACTTCGATTCTCTCAACTTTTTTGCTTGGGGATACAGACTTTAGATAAGGTTCAAAAAACGCCATGGCGCACAACTCCTTACGCAAGGACCAGGGAAACAAACCGCGTTTCGCTGCTGCCGTCCTCGTAATGGATGACCACTTCAACCCCGACCCTGCCGTTTGGCCCCAGCCGGATGTTATCCAAGGCCGCCCGCAGGCTTAACACATAGCTGTCCCGGTGGGCGGGATGCACGGTCTGCGTCAGCGTTTTGGATACGCCCAGCGCGCCCACAGCTTTAAAAGACGCGCCACCTGAATAGCCTTGCGTGCCGTCCACCGTCCAGCCGTCGTTTATCCAGTAAGCGGTGCCGCTCTCCGCCCGGGAGTTTAAGAGCAGGTTAAAGACGGAGAGCTGCTCGATGTCTTTTTTGTCCACCATATCCGCCGTATCAAACAAAGCCACGGAGTGCTTAACCTGGCTGAGCGTCTCCGAGAGGTCTTTGCGGACGGCGGCCAGCTCGATTTCGCTCCGCCAGGGCTCCTCCACGAAATAGCGCATGCGCACGACCCTTGTCTTGACATAGATGCCGGAATCCTCATCGTAAACCGTCACCACGTCTCCAAGGCTGACCTTTTCCCCCTCATAACCCGGCAGAGCGGAGAGGTCGACAATGCCGCACTCATAGCTTACCTGCGCCTGGCTGACGGCGGAGAGAAACGCCTGGGCATATTCTTTCAGTTGGTTGGGGTCGGTGAATTCCTCTGCGACAAGGACTGCAGAAGGAGGGGGATCGTAGCCGCTCTCCACCTCCAGATAGGGGATGCCGCTGTTCACCGTGGCGATAGTCAGGCCGCCCCTGCCCCGGGGATAAACCCTGGTCGCCTGCTCGATTACGTTTCTTTCCTCCTGGGCCCGGCGCAGGTTTTTCCCCCTTAAAAAGAAAACGTTGCGTTCTTCCCCCGCGGC
>JAGXRV010000067.1 GCA_018335695.1 Clostridium sp. | reverse complement strand
TTGCAACATTAGTGAATTTGCGCCGGCAACTGCATAGCTGCCCCGAGGGCGGCTTTGCTTTGCCGGCTACTAAGTTATTCTTAAAAGACGCTTTAGGAGCTTACGGTTTTGCATTTGAGGAGCTGGGCGGCGGTTTGGTGGCGGAATTGGGTAAAGGCGCCGGGAAATGCGTGCTTTTACGTGCAGATTTAGACGGTTTGGCGGTAGTTGACGGCAAAGATGTGCCGTATCGCTCGCGTCATGATGGTTTTGCTCACGCTTGCGGACATGACGGGCATACGGCGATGCTGTTTGGCGCGATGCTCTTGCTTAAGGAGAAGGTGCTGCCTGGGCGGGTGCGCTTTATGTTTCAGCCGGCGGAGGAAACTCCGCCGGGCGGGGCGCAGGCGATGCTTGCGGCAGGGGTGTTAGAGGATGTGTCTGCCGCCTTTGCTCTGCATCTTGCGCCGCAGCTGCCGTTTGGCTCTGTGGGTATTAAAGCAGGCGCGCTGATGGCTGCTACTGACGGCTTCAGGTTGTTGATCCGGGGCAGCGGGGGACATGGCGCTATGCCGCACCAGACAGTGGATGCGGTGGTGGTGGTGGCGCAAGTAGTGCTTGCGCTCCAGGCTTTGGTCAGCCGGCAGATAGACCCTTTGGAGCCGGTCGTTGTGACAATAGGAAAGATCACGGGCGGCTCCGCCATAAACGCGGTAGCGCAGGAAGCTGTGCTGGAGGGGACTGTGCGCACTCTTTCGTCCGAGTTGCGCCAGAGCATGCCGCAGCGGTTGCGTACGGTTGCGGAGGGGATTTGTCAAGCTTTTGGCGCCGGATGCAGTCTAGAGTATAATTTTGGCTACCCGGTGTTAAAAAATGACGTTGCGATGGCTGAATTGGCTGCAACGGCGGTGGAGGATAGTGGTTTGCAGCCGCTGATGTTGCAACAGCCGCTGCTTGGCGGAGAGGATTTTGCCTATTTGCTTGAGCAGGTACCGGGTTGCTTGCTTTTCTTGGGCAGCGGTGATGAGCGTTTCAATTATCCGCTGCATCATCCTTGTTTTGATTTTGACGAAGCTATTTTGCCTCTGGGAGCGAAGCTGCTGGCAACACTTGCTGAAAAAGCGTTGCTTGCCAAAAGGTAATCGTAATTAAGGTAATAGAAGAAGCGAAAAAAGCGCCTGATAATAAGGCGCTTTTTTCTTCAACCGCAGGGACGGTTCTTGTGGTTGGGTGAGAGTCGCGGACCACCCCGGTGCTTCGCACCACCCCTCCAAGGGAGGGGAATTTTTGGAGGGAGAGGAATTGTGGGCAAGAGAGGGGAGTTTTTGGTGGAAAAATTTTGATTAGGACAAGTTTTTGTTCTTTAATAGTTGCATTTTGAAAATTTTTTTTTCAGGAGGCTCTGAAAACGGAAGGAATATTCTAAAAACTGCAGAATAGTCAGTAATGGACTTACGGGGGAAGAAAATTCAGACAGAGCAACTATCAGGGAGCGTGAGAAAAATTGGAGATTATTGTCTGTATTAAGCAGGTACCGGACACCACAGAAGTGAAAATTGACCCGGTTAAAGGCACTTTGATTCGGGAAGGGGTGCCAAGCATTGTCAATCCGTTTGACAAGAATGCGCTGGAAGCAGCTCTGCAAATTAGAGAGCAAAAAGGCGGCAAAGTAACCGTACTGACGATGGGGCCGCCGCAGGCGGTGGACGCGCTGCGGGAGTGTTTGGCGATGGGCGCAGATGAAGCTGTGCTTTTGAGCGACCGTGCTTTTGCGGGAGCAGATTCTTGGGCGACTTCTTATACCCTTGCCAAGGCGATTGAAAAAATCGGCAAGCCGGAGCTTATTTTCTGCGGAAAGCAGGCGATAGACGGCGATACCGCGCAAGTCGGTCCGGGGATTGCGGAGCATTTAGGGTTGCCTCAGGCGACTTATGTGCAGAAAATCCGTGAAGTGCAGGGTGAGCAGCTACTTGTGGAACGAGCGATTGAGGGCGGTTATGAGGTGATTACTGTACCGCTGCCGGCGATGATAGCGGTCGAGAAGTCGATTAACGAGCCACGCTTCCCAACGATGATGGGCACGATGAAGGCGCATAAAAAGGCGATTCCCACTTGGTCAGCCGCCGACATCGGAGCCGAAGCGGACAAAATAGGTTTGGACGGTTCTTGTACTCAGGTAAAGCGTGTGTTCGCGCCGGAGCGTAAAGGGCAAGGCGAAATGCTGACAGGCGAAACTGAAAATGAAGTCTGCCTCCTGTTGCTGGAAAAGCTGCAGGGAGCAAAGATTGTTTAGGGGGTAGCCGGAAAATGAGCGTAAAAATTATTGCGGAAGATTGCGTGGCGTGCGGTGTTTGTATTGATGCCTGTCCTTTCCCGGGCGCCATTGAAGTAAACGATGTGGCTGTACTCACCGATAAATGTAACGGTTGCGGCGCCTGCGCCGATTCTTGCCCGACCGAGGCCATTTTGGTGGAGAAGAAGGAAGACAAGAACGCAGTAAATGCCGCCGATTATCAAGGAGTTTGGGTCTTTATCGAGCAGCGCGACGGTTTGATTGCCAATGTGGCGCTTGAGCTGCTTAGCGAAGGGCGTAAACTGGCCGATAAGTTGGGGACGCATTTAGCCGGTGTGCTGCTAGGGGACGGGGTTACGGAACTATCTAAGCACTGCTTCGCATACGGCGCGGATAAAGTCTATTTGGTCGAAGGGGCCGTTTTTAAATACTACCGCACCGATTCGTACACCGAAGCGATCTGTAATTTGATTCGGCAGTATAAGCCGGAGATTTTGTTGTTTGGCGCTACGAATAACGGCCGTGATTTTGCGGCGCGGATTGCCGTTAGGGTTGACACTGGTTTGACTGCCGATTGCACGGAGCTGGCGATTGACCAAGAGAGCAAGCTATTGCTGCAGACACGCCCGGCTTTTGGCGGCAATGTTATGGCTACCATTTTGTGTCCTAACCGCCGCCCGCAGATGGCTACCGTCCGACCGAAAGTAATGAAAAAGCTGGAACCTGATTATAGCCGCAGCGGTGAATTAATCCGCTATGACAGCCCGGTGAGGGAAGAAGATGTTTCCACAAAGATTTTGGAGGTTGTGGAGCATGCTACGAAGACGCTTAATTTAGCGGAAGCCGAAATCATCGTTTCCGGCGGCCGGGGCATTGGAGCTCCTGAAAATTACTACCTGATCGAAGAGTTGGCTGAGGTTCTCGGCGGCGCCGCCGGTGCCTCGCGCGCGGCGGTTGATGCCGGCTGGGTGCCGCATTATCGCCAAGTGGGGCAGACCGGCAAGACGGTCGCGCCAAAGCTATATATCGCCTGCGGGATTAGCGGCGCGATTCAGCATTTGGCGGGTATGCAGACAAGCGATGTGATTGTCGCCATTAATAAAGACCCGGAGGCGCCTATTTTTAAAGTGGCTACTTATGGGATAGTGGGCGACTTGCAAAAAGTGTTGCCGCTGTTGACAAAAAAGTTTAGAGATTTGAAAGAGGCGCAATAAGAGAGGCTGCCGGCACGTTTAGATGTGCCGGTCTTTTTTTGTTTTTGGGCTTTGTTTTGTCTTCAGGCTGTCCTTTTCAACTGGCAGATGTCGGATGTCAGATGTTGGTCCAGTTAGCGATTTTGGCGTTTTAAAGATGCCCTCACCCTAACCCTCTCCCAGAGGGAGAGGGGGAAAAGGCTGGACGGGGTAACCGAGGGGACGGTTCTTGTGGTTGGGTGAGAGTCGGACCACCCCGGTGCTGCGCACCACCCCTCCAAGGGAGGGGAATTTTGAAGGGAGGGGAATTTGGGGGGAGAGATTTGGTGGGAGTGGAGGGGGAGAGGAAACGAGGGGGAGAGGGAGAAAAGTTGGGCGGGGTGAGGACCACCCCGGTGCTGCGCACCACCCCTCAAAGGGAGGGGAATTTTGAAGGGAGGGGAATTTGGGGGGAGAGATTTGGTGGGAGTGGAGGGGGAGAGGAAACGAGGGGGAGAGGGAGAAAAGTTGGGCGGGGTGAGGACCACCCCGGTGCTGCGCACCACCCCTCCAAGGGAGGGGAATCTTTGGGGAGGGGAATTTGGGGGGAGAGGGGAGTTTTGGGGGAGGAAGTAGAGGGGAAATGTAGGGAAGAGGGAGAGGGGGAAAGCGTTGCTCTTGTCAAGCATTGCTTGGCTCTGTATAATGTAGATTAAAATGGAGGGAAAGGGCAAAAAAGGGGTATACTAGGCGGAGGAGGTGCTGTTTGATGGAACAAATCGGCCAAGTGGTAAAAGTGAGTGAGGGCAGGGCGGTGGTGCTGGTGAGCAGGCATCAGGTCTGCGGAAAGTGCGGCGGGTGCGGTGTGGCCATTTCCGGTGCCGGTGAAAACCAGCTTGAAGTGCTGAATCAAGTGGGTGCTGAAGTCGGCGATAGGGTAAAAGTTGTTTCCGATTCGGCACATGTCTTGAGGGCATCGTTTGTGGCTTATATATTGCCGATATTAGCATTGCTTGTAGGTATTTATATTGGTCAGGTGCTTGAGCGGACTTTTATGTTTTTTGCTCGTCTCGATATTCTGTTTGGGGTCATTCTCTTTTTCGCTTCATATTTTCTTGTGCGTGCCTATGACAAAAAGATGGCTGCCTCTCAACCTAAGGCAGCCATTGTGGCTGTCGTGCCAAATGATACTCTGCCGGAGGACGAAAAATGTTAGTGCTGGGGATTGCGGGGAGCCCGCGGCGCAACGGTAATTCGGAAATCCTTTTGGATGAGGCGCTTGCGGCGGCGGCGGCGATGGGGGTTGAGGTGGATAAGGTTGTGCTTAGTGCGTTGCAGTATCTTCCTTGTATTTCCTGCGGCGCTTGTGAGAAAACGGGGATTTGTCCGCTGGAGGATGAAATGCAGCCGCTCTATGAAAAAATCGGTGCGGCACAAGCTTTAATATTTGCTTCCCCAATGTACTTTTATACTGTTTCCGCTTGGGCTAAGGGAGCAATTGACAGGGCACAGGCGCTCTGGTCGCGTAAGTATGTGTTAAAAGATCCGCGTTATACTGCCGCTAAGTCAGGTTATTTTATCGCGGTGGGCGCCACAAGCGGCAGTAAGCTGTTTGACGGTGCGCTGCTGACAATGAAATATTATTTTGACGCGGCAGGTTATCGTCTGTCGGGGAGTTTGCTGGTGCGAGGGATGGATGAAAAAGGGGCCGTTAAGAGTTTTGCGGAAAAGATGGACGCCGCAAGGGAGTTAGGGCAAAAAGCGGCTCTTGGTTGCGGGAAGTAAGGGGGATGGTGCCCTCTGCCCTCACCCGGCCCTCACCCTAGCCCTCTCCCAGGGGGAGAGGGGATTTGTTAGGCATGGAGAGGGGATTTCGGATGCCCTCACCCTAGCCCTCTCCCAGGGGGAGAGGGGAATTGTTAGGCAGGGAGAGGGGATTTCGGATGCCCTCACCCTAGCCCTCTCCCAGGGGGAGAGGGGATTTGTTAGGCAGGGAGAGGGGAATTGCTGGGATGGCAGATGGGAACGCTTATGACTCGCTCGTACCATGTAGGGGCGGGAGTTAAACCCGCCCGCTCAGAGGGAATGAGGTTAGCAAAATGAAAGCACCGGAGTTGCGGTAGAATTCTTGAAACCTAATCAATGAAGATAAGCAGAGGGAGGTAAGATTCTTGTTTTTAACCGGAACGGGGAGAATTAATCAGGCGGGGCATTTGGAAATTGGCGGCTGTGACACGGTGGATTTAGCAAAAGAATTCGGCACACCGCTATATATTATGGATGAGGAATTGATGCGGCAAAACTGCGCCGCATACCGTGATACGCTGGCCGGAATATATCCGGACAGTCAGGTGGCGTACGCGGGCAAGGCTTTCCTGACTAAGGCGATGTGCCGCTTGGTGGCGGAGGAAGGGCTGGCGCTCGATGTTGTCTCGGGCGGTGAAATTTATACGGGGCTTGACGCCGACTTTCCAGCCGAGAAAATGATTTTTCACGGCAACAACAAGTCGCCGGCTGAAATTTTGCTGGCACTGAAGCACGGAGTAGGCCGTTTTGTGGTCGACAGCCACGGAGAATTGGAGCTCTTGGGGGAGCTTGCTGCGGCGGCCGGCAAGGTGGCAGCCATTTATTTGCGAGTCAAGCCGGGGATAGAAGCGCATACCCATCACTTTATTCAGACTGGGCAGCTTGATTCCAAGTTTGGTTTGGGGCTTGCCGATGGAGAAGCCATGCGGGCGGTTGTGGCGGCTGCAAAAACTAAGGGGCTTGAGCTGAAAGGGCTGCACTGCCATATCGGTTCCCAGATTTTTGATTTAGAACCGTTTAAGCTTACGGCTGCCGTGATGCTTGATTTCTGCAAAGAAATTTACAGTCAGACCGGCATAATTATAAAAGAACTGGACTTAGGCGGCGGGGTGGGAATTCGCTATCTGCGCCAAGACAATCCTTGTCCGCTGGCCGACTTTGCCCGGCTAATTGCTGACACGGTAAAAGAGAAGTGCGCAGAACATAATCTGCCGCTGCCGAAGCTGCTGCTTGAGCCTGGCCGTTCGATTGTGGGTGAAGCTGGGACAACGCTTTATACGGTGGGCACCATCAAGGAGGTTCCGGGTATCCGCAAGTATGTGGCGGTGGATGGCGGGATGATGGATAATTTGCGCACAGCGCTCTATGATGCGAAGTATGAGGCGGTGCTGGCTAATCGCATGAACGATCCGGCGGAGGAAATAGTCTCTATTGCCGGCAAAGCTTGCGAGTCAGGCGATATGCTGATTTGGGATATTTTGCTGCCAAAGCTTGGGCGTGGCGATTTGCTCGCCTGTTTATCTACAGGCGCATACCATTATTCGATGTCTAATAATTATAACCGCTTCCCAAGGCCTGCGGTAGTTTTTGTCAGGGGCGGCAGGGCGGATTTGGTGGTGGCAAGGGAAACTTATGATGATTTGATTAGAAACGATTTGCTTCCATCCGGAATATAATTATTTTGAGGGGGGATTTGGGGTGAAAAAGTATAACGTGGCGATTGTTGGCGCTACAGGTATGGTGGGGCAGTCGCTTGTGCAGGTGCTGCAGGAGAGGAATTTTCCGCTTGGGGAGCTCAAACTGCTTGCTTCCGCCCGCTCGGTTAATCTGACGGTCGAGGTGTTGGGCAAGAAATATAATGTGGAAGAAGCCAAACCTGAAGCGTTTGCAGGGGTGGACGTGGCTTTTTTTAGTGCAGGTGAGGCCATCAGTAAAGAGCTGGCACCGGAGGCTGTGCGGCAAGGTGCCGTTGTCATAGATAACAGTAATGCTTTTCGTATGGATGAAGGTGTCCCGCTGGTGGTGCCGGAAGTGAACGCCGCCGCACTGGCTGATCATCAAGGGATTATTGCTAATCCCAACTGTTCCACTATTCAGTTAGTAGTGGCTTTGCAACCGCTGCACCAGATAGCCGCTCTAAAAAGGGTGGTAGTTGCCTCTTATCAGGCGGTTTCCGGGGCCGGCAAAGAGGCGCTTGATGAATTGCTGCAGCAGAGCAGAGCAATTATTGAGGGTGCAAGCGATTTTCCAAAAGAGAGGATTCCGCATGCTAACGCGAAAGTGCAGTACCAGCTTGCCTTTAATGTGGTACCGCAGATTGATGTTTTCGGGGATGACGGCTATTGCAAAGAAGAGATGAAGATTATCAGGGAAACTCGCAAGATTATGGGCTTGCCGGAGTTGAAGATTACGGCAACTACAGTGCGCGTTCCGGTGCTAAACGGTCATTCGGAAGCGGTGAATCTGGAATTTGTCAGCGCGATTTCTGCCGCCGAGGCGCGGGCTGCGCTGGAGAGGGCGCCGGGGGTAATAGTGCTTGATGATACGGCAGAGTTGAGTTATCCGATGCCGGCGCTGCAAGACGGACGTGATGAAGTTTTTGTGGGTCGCATCAGGCCGGACGATTCCGTGCAGCATGGCTTAAATATTTGGGTGGTGGCTGATAATATCCGCAAAGGAGCAGCCACAAATTCAATTCAGATTGCGGAAACACTTATCGCCCGAGGGCAGTTGTAGGAGGGGCAACAGTGAAAATTATTGTGCAAAAATTTGGCGGCACGTCTGTTGCCAACTCTGTTTTGCGGGAAGAAGTGGTGAAGCGGGTACGTGAAGCGCGGGAGAAGGGTTTTCGGCCTGTGGTGGTTGTTTCTGCTATGGGGCGTGAAGGCGACCCTTACGCCACCGATACTTTAAAGAATTTAATGCTCTCTACCTGCGGTTGCGGTGAGCAGTCGCTGCGTGATATGGATTTGATTATGGCTTGCGGGGAAATAATCTCTGCTGTGGTGATGTCGTCAACGTTGTGCGCTTATGGCATTCCGTCACTTGCTCTCACAGGTGCTCAGGCGGGGATGGTGACAGACGGTAATTACGGCAGCGCCCAAGTAGTTGAATTTCACCCGGAACGCCTGCTGGCTCATCTGCGCAGCGACGAGGTGGTGGTAGTGGCAGGTTTTCAGGGGGTGACGCCGGAGGGGGAGATCAATACGCTCGGGCGAGGTGGCAGTGACACGAGCGCCGTAATTCTTGGCGCAGGACTCGGCGCCGAAAAAGTGGAGATTTACACCGATGTGAACGGAATTATGACGGCGGATCCCAAGCTGGTTTCCGCTGCCCGTATCATCGATCACCTTACTTATAACGAAGTTTGCCAACTTGCGCATGAAGGCGCCAAGGTAATTCACCCGCGGGCGGTTGAAGTAGCGATGCAGCACAATGTGCCTTTGGTCGTTAAGCATTTGGATGAAAAGGCCGCCGGCACGGTTATCAGCGCCGAAAGCAATGTTGTGGGGGAAGGACGTTTCGGTGAGCGTGAAATGCGGGTGATTACAGGAATTGCTCATTCCACCGGCTTGGCACAGTTGACTGTGGAGATGGGCGCGGATGAAGCCGAACTTGAGCTGGAAATTTTCGAAAGCTTGGCTGATTTACGCATTTCAATTGATCTTATTTCTATTTTTCCGCAGCAAAAGATTTTTACCGTCAAAGAGGAGCATTTGCCGCGCGCCGAGGCTCTGCTGAAAAAATTGGGGGTTTCTTATCGGATTAATGCAGGTTGTGCCAAAGTTGCTGTGGTGGGACTGGGGATGCGCAATCTGCCGGGTGTGATGGCAAGAGTAATTAAAGCGCTTAGTGATAAGAAAATCCGTATTCTCCAAAGCGGAGATTCCAATATTACCATTTCCATTTTAATTCAGGAGCATGATTTGCCTGAGGCGCTCTGTACGCTGCATGAATATTTTCGGCTTGATTCGCCATCCGGCGAAGATGAACGCGTTTTGGCTTGACAAATGGGACTTGTAAGAGAAGTGTTTTTTTTAACTCTAGTGACCACCCCGCCCTGACGGGCACCCCTCCAAAGGAGGGGAATTTTTTTTGGGGGAAGGGAATTTTGGGGAGGGGAATTTTGGGGTAGGGAACTTTTTTGGGGCAAGGGGAATTGTTAATTCCCCTCTGGTGGAGGGGTGGTGCGAAGCGCCGGGGTGGTTTGCGCTAAAATTGCTTGACAGTCGGCTGACGAACCGCTAGAATTAGCTTAAGATAACGCAATGACAGGGAAACAGTATGCAGGGGATAAGGATTTCAGAGAGCCGGTGGTGCTGCGAACCGGTATCCCTCCTTGCGGAAATTACCCCCTTGAGCGGCGGACCGAAATAAAGTAGGCTCCGACGGATTCCCACCGTTAGCCGGGAAGGGCATCATCCCGTTGACGGGACGTGCTTGCTGAGTGGGCTGCAAAGCCAAATTGGGTGGTAACGCGGATAAAATCCGTCCCTTAAAGTGGGGCGGTTTTTTTGTTGCCAGGAGAAATTGTTAGTATTTATGCGGCCCTCACCCTAGCCCTCACCGTAGCCCTCACCCTAGCCCTCACCCTAGCCCTCTCCCAGAGGGAGAGGGGAATTGTGGTAAGAGGGGAATTTTTGGGGGAGAGGGGAATTGTGGTAAGAGGGGAATTTTGGGGGAAGAGCGAGAGGGGAGCCTCTTGTCCCCTCGCCCCTTTTGGGGGGAGAGGGAAAGGGTGAGGGGGAGAGGGAGGCGACCACCCCGCCCTGTCGGGCACCCTCCAAGGGAGGGGAATTTTTGGGGAGGGGAATTGTGGTAAGAGGGAGATGGAGGCGACCACCCCGCCCTGTCGGGCACCCCTCCAAGGGAGGGGAATTTTCGGGGAGGGGAATTGTAGGGAAGAGGGGAATTTTTGGGGAAGAGATAAAGGGGAATTGTGGTAAGAGGGGAATTTTGGAGGAAGAGCGAGAGGGGAGCCTCTTGTCCCCTCGCCCCCTTTGGGGGGAGAGGGAAAGGGTGAGGGGGGAGAGGGAGGCGACCACCCCGCCCTGTCGGG
>JAGXRV010000066.1 GCA_018335695.1 Clostridium sp. | reverse complement strand
CGTATGAAAAAGAAGAAGCCCAGATTCAAGAATACTACGAAAACATCCAAAGCTGGGATGTGTTATATATGCCCGCAGTGTCAGCATGAAGAAGTAATCCCACAAGACGTTCTCGAATACTTTGATTTGATGAACCCACCGTCACCATTTAGTGGGCCTCATCAGTTTTCATGTGAAAAATGTGAGGGTATAATGTCACCCAAAAGGTAAGCACGCCCGCAGGCGTGCCTTTTTTAAAAATGGGTTAAGCTGAAAATAACTTCCCCAGGTAATTGTTGCTTGTTATAATAATTATTAGAAAAGCAAAAAGGAAGCAGTAAAAAAGACACCCTTCAGGCGGGGAGTCCTGAAGGGTTTGGGGAGAGGAGAAACCGGAGGAAGAGCTTTGGGGAATATGTTGTACTCATATTATAAACGGATCAGCGCAGAGTATGCAGAAGAAATTAAGGTAATTTATGGTATCTTAATCTTTATGCAATCTGCCGGATTGCTATTAATTGTGTCGAGGTGTTTTGATGCGTATCATTGCGGGCTGCGCGCGAGGGAGGCGGCTTAAGACAAGAAAAGGCTTGGAGACCCGCCCGACTGCAGATCGAATTAAAGAAGCTCTTTTTAATATTTTAGCATCCAGAGTTGCCGATTGCAGTTTTCTTGATGTGTTTGCCGGAAGTGGCGGCATAGGCATTGAGGCGCTTAGCCGTGGAGCGAGAAGCTGTGTTTTTGTTGAAAAAAGTTCTTTATGTGCTAAAATAATCAAAGAGAACTTATTGTTAAGCGGACTTGCCGACAGAGCTGACGTACTCGTAATGGATGCAGAGGTTGCTTTGATTCATCTGGATAAAAAGGCGGCTGGTTTTAATCTGATTTTTTTTGATCCCCCATATTTTAGTCATGAATTGGGACTAGCGCTGCAAAAGGCTGCGCCGTTACTATTGCCTGGCGGGCTGATAGTGGTTGAACATCACAGCCGGGATTACAGTTGGTTTAATGCTGATCGCTGGCTGAAGCTTAGAGAAAAAACTTACGGCAACACTTCGCTTTCTTTTATTGTTCCCGTCGTTTTCACGGCGGACGAGTGTTTGCCGAAAGAAGAGGGAGGATAATTTTTGTGAATGTAGCTATTTATCCCGGGAGTTTCGACCCGTTAACAAATGGGCACAGAGACATTATTGACAGAGCAAGCCGCGTGTTTGCGAAGGTAATCGTCACAGTTTTGGAAAACCCGCGCAAAGAGCCGTTGTTTACTATTGAAGAGCGGGTGGAAATGATAAAAATGATTGCAAAAAAATACGATAATGTTGAAGTAGATGCTTATCACGGTTTGTTAATTGATTATGCGAAGAAAAAAAACTGCAATATTATCGTAAAAGGGTTGCGCGCTATGGGTGACTTTGAGTTTGAGTTTCAAATGGCACTTGTTAACCGGAAGTTGGACTCGCGCTTAGAAACAATGTTTATGATGACAAACAACCGCTATTCTTATGTTTCAAGCAGTATTATCAAGGAAATAGGATTTTATGGCGGTGATATCAGTGAACTTGTGCCAAATGAAATTTATAATATTATCATGCGTAAAATTCGTGAGGTAAGAGAAACTAACGCCAAAAAATAATTTTTATTTTGCGCAATGCTCCCAGGGAGAGACCGAGGACAATCAAGCCAATAGTCAGACAGATAAACAGCCAGCCCATCCGGATTGTCTTTTGCCAGACAGGCATCTCGCCAAAGGGTTGCAGGTGGGCAAAGACAGGTGTGCCTAAAGCGATTAACGGAGCGAGCGGTTCCATTAGGAGCCAAACAAAAAATGCTGCCTGGATGGCGTGGACAAAGCGCGCGATCACAAACGGCGCGATTTTCATGTCTGTGCCGCTGATAATACTGGCTACCTGGGCGTGGACTGAGAGACCGCTCCAAGCAATGATGGCACTTGCTACCATGACTTTTTGCATCATGGGGACGGTGGCCGGTGCCTGCCCAGCCAATTGACTGCCTAGTGTTACCTCGAACATGCCGCTGATAATTGCTGGTGTAAGCGCAGGGTTCATGCCAAACGGTGCCAAAAGCCATGTGACTGCTGAAGAGAAAATGCCTACTATTCCTGCCACAGTCATAATCCGGATAATAACGGAAAAGAGAATAATGAAGCCGCCAATCAGGAGCAAGGTATTGACCGAGTTGCGGATTGCGTCTCCCAACAGTTGTCCCATGGGACGGTTATCTTTTCGGCGGGCATTGTCAAGCGCGGAAACTGCTCTTACCAGAATGTGTCCCTTGCCGGCAGTTTCCGGAGAGTTGGCTTGGGTTCTGCCGTAAAAACGCAGCATAATTCCGGTGGAGAGACTGGAGAGATAGTGGGCGATGGCAATCGTAATCCCTATCTGGGGATAACCGAACATGCCTACTGCCACGGCGCCAAACATGAAAAGCGGATCAGCTGTGTTAGTAAAACTCATCAGCCGCTCACCTTCAACTTTGCTGCAAAGCTCATCACGTCTTAACTTTGCAGTGAGAATCGAGCCGATGGGAAAACCTGAAGCAAGTCCCATCGCCATGACAAAAGAGCCGACACCGGGCACATTGAAAACAGGGCGCATTAGAGGTTCCAAAAGGACACCCATAAAATGCACAACTCCCAGACCCATTAACAGTTCAGAGCCGATAAAGAACGGCAAGAGGGCTGGAAAGACAATATTCCACCAGACATCGAGCCCCTTAACTGCCGCAGCAAACGCGTCTTCCGGATAAAGTACCATTGATACAGTTAATGCTACCGCAATTACAGGCCACGCGTACGTTGAGAGTCTTGGTCTCGGATTTGTTTTCATAGTCCCTCCCGGCGGTATAATTTGGCTTGGAATATTAATATATATATTTGCAATTCCCGGAGTATGCCGAGAGAAAATTAGGGAAAGGGGAATGGAATGGCCAGAATAGAAAAGCTGCGTAAACCATTTGTGATAATCTTAATCGTTATTTTTTTGCTTTTTACCCGTACGGGCTACATGGTAGTCAGACCAGGTTCCGCCGAAGATATCGCTGATTTTATTATAGTTGATGAAGGCCGCAAGGACCATGCCGGTAGTTTTTATCTTGTTACAGTAACACAGCAGAACGCTTCTCCGCTGCTTATGCTTTATGGTTTGCTTGATCCGATTGTGGATTTGCAGCCGACGCGTACTGTGATTCCACCGGGGATGGACCCTGAGGAACACAGCCGGCTCCTAAATCAATGGATGCAGGAAAGTCAAAATCTTGCCAGAGTTATAGCGTTGCGCCGTTTTGGCTATGCTGTTCCTATTAAAAGTGACGGTGTAGAAGTTGTCGCGGTAGGAGAAGAAAGTCCTGCCCTGGGACTTCTTGAGCCGAGAGATGTAATTGTGGCGGTAGATGGGCAGCAGGTATCTCTTGCGGAAGAACTGGTGACCAGGGTACAACTGCGAGCTGTCGGTGAACCGGTGGAGTTAACCGTATTGCGCGGTAAGGAAACGGTTTCAGTCACCATTCCTACCACCACTCATCCGGAACAGCAGGATAAAGCGGCGATTCGTGTTACTATCCAGACGCTTAACTGGCAGCCTCAACTGCCGGTGGAAATAGAAATTCAGGTGGGGCAAATTACCGGTTCGTCTGCCGGTTTGATGTTTGTCCTGGAAATTTTAAACCAACTGGAACCTGCCGATTTAACTGCCGGCAAACAGATTGCCGGAACCGGAACTATCAACCTGAAAGAAGAGGTAGGCTCGATCGGTGGTGTGCGACAGAAGGTGCGAGCTGCCGAAAAAGCAGGCGCTCAGTATTTTTTGGTGCCGAAAGAAAACTTTGAGGAGGCAAAAAAGGTTGCACGTACCGTAGAACTGGTGCCTGTGGGCACACTCGAGGAAGCGCTCGCCTTCCTGGAAGGTATCAGCGGGGGCAATCGTTAGAAAATAAGAGAAAAAAAAAGAATACAAGCGAAAATCACTGATTTTCCAAAATGTTGACAAAGAAGTTAATCCTTTATATAATAATCCTTAGCGCAAGCGAGGTGCTTATATTTTCCTATGCGGATCTCATTGGAAACACTGCGAAATTCGCCCGGACAGACTTTTATTTTCGAGTTTACTCAAGAGGCGGCGGCATTTGATTTGACAGAAGACGGAGCCTGTTTTGACGGGCCTGTACAAATCAGGCTGGAGGCGGTATTCCGTGATGGTAAATTCCATGTTTGTGGAAGTATGCGCACAGGTTTGCTTTCAGAGTGCAGCCGTTGTCTTCAACCGTTCACTTATCAGTTGGAGGGTCAATGGGAGGACGATTTGCCGGCGGAAGAGGTATACGAGTTGGATGTGAGAGGGTTGGCAAGAGAGATGTATTATACGGCCTTGCCGCTAAAACCTTTGTGTGCCGAAGCTTGCAGAGGTCTCTGCCCAGTCTGCGGTGCGGATCGTAATCTTGTTGATTGTGGTTGTAATTTTGAGCAAATGAACGATAAACTGTCAGTATTAAAGAAACTGCTGTTAGAGTAGGATGAGGAGGTGTAATTTATGGCGGTACCAAAGCGTAAGACGTCAAAAGCGAGAAAACATAAACGGAGAACACACTGGAAATTGGCTGTTCCCGGTCTGATTGCATGTCCGCAGTGTCACGAGGCTAAGCTTCCACATCGTGTCTGTGTCCATTGTGGATATTATAAAGGTAGAGAGGCTGTTAAGACAGAGTAGCAAGGCAGGAAACTTTTACTCTCCTAAATTATAGGGAGGGTTTTTGTTATCTGAGAGAATTATTTCGACTAAGAAAGTTTTCATAGCAGGATATTCAGTGAGGTGATATTCTTTGATCCGTGTCGCTCTGGATGCGATGGGGGGGGATCATGCGCCCCATGAAGTGGTGCAGGGTGGCCTAGCTGCGTTAGCCGAACTGGATTCTTTGCAGCTTACTTTGGTGGGGCAGCAAGATGTTATAGCCAAGCAACTGGCAGGCAAGTCTTACCCAAAAGAAAGGTTGGAGATTATTCATGCTCCGGAGCTTATTTTGGCTGATGAAGCGCCGGTATTGGCAGTTCGCCGCAAAAAAGAGTCTTCGATGATGGTTGCCATCCGGATGGTAAAGGAAGGCAAGGCTGATGCTGTCGTATCCGCCGGCAATACCGGCGCACTAATGGCCGGCAGTCTTCTGTTAGCGGGGCGCTTGGGGGGAATTGAGCGTCCGGCGCTGACAATTGTGGCTCCTACTTTTACCGGAGGCAATGTAGTTATTTTGGATGTGGGCGCCAACATGGATGCCAAGGCAGAGCATTTATGCCATTACGCTCTGATGGGTAATATTTATGCTCGGGAAGTGCTGGGCAAAAAAGAGCCACGTGTGGCACTGTTAAATGTGGGTACTGAGGAAGGCAAGGGAAACGAGCAGGTGCGGATTGCTTATGAACTTTTCAAAAATCGCCTTGATAGTTTCAACGGCAATATTGAAGCGCGTGATGTTTTGAGCGGCACAGCAGACGTAGTAGTTTGTGACGGGTTTGTGGGAAACATCCTGCTAAAAGCGGTAGAAGGTTTGTCTGCAGGGATTTTCAGTGTGCTAAAAGAGGCATTTAAATCGAATATCAAAAGTAAGATTGCGGCAGCTTTGCTGATGCCTGAATTGCGTGGCTTAAAAAAGCGTTTTGACTATGCAGAATATGGCGGTGCCCCTTTACTTGGAATTGACGGCATAATTATCAAAAGTCATGGTTCATCAAATGTTCGTGCGATACGCAGCGCCATTGTCACACAGGCATACCGTTTTGCGCGACAGGATGTTAACGCGCAGATTCTCACTGAATTAGCAAAGGACTGACAGTGGCAGGCACTTGTGGAAAGGGAATGACCTATGAGGATGCTAAATGTGGGGATCTTGGGTACAGGCACGGCTCTGCCTGCCCGAATTGTTACTAATGCCGACTTAGCGAAAAAACTTGATACGAGTGATGAGTGGATTCGGAGCCGCACCGGAATTTGCGAGCGCAGAATTGCAGAAAAAGACGAACAAACTTCAGATTTAGCTGTAAAGGCGGCGGAAGCCGCTCTGCGGAAAGCGGGTACTGCCGCGGATGAAGTGGATTTGGTCATAGTGGCCACAACTTCTCCGGATGTCCTAATTCCGGCTACCGCTTGTTATGTTCAGGCTAAATTGGGGGCTTTAAATGCGGCTGCATTTGATTTGGCAGCCGGTTGCACCGGGTTTATCTATGGGTTGTCAGTCGGCAGCCAGTTTGTTAAAACAGGTGCGTATAAACGAGTATTGGTAATTGGCGCGGAAGTTTTTTCCCGTTTGTTGGATTGGAGCGACCGTAGTACTTGTGTTTTGTTTGGCGACGGCGCCGGTGCCGTATTGCTTGGCCCTACGCAAGATGAGGGGCTGCTTAGTTTGAAAATGGGCGCTGATGGTACATATGCCGATCTGCTCGCTATTCCGGCTGGTGGGGTGCGGATGCCGGCCGCTTTTGAGACTGTTGCCGATCGTTTGCATTATTTAAAGATGCTCTCAGGAAAAGAAGTGTTTAAGTTCGCAGTGCGCGTAATGGGTGAGATAACCCAGCAAGCGTTGGATGAAGCCAAGGTCGGTAAGGAGGATTTGGACTTTTTAATTCCTCATCAGGCAAATTGGCGGATTATTGAAGCGGCACGCAAACGCTTTGAATTACCGGAGGAGCGGGTAATTGTCAATATTGACTGTTACGGCAATATGTCTTCCGCGTCTATCCCCGTGGCGTTAGATGAGGCTGTTAGCGCCGGTCGCATTAAGCGAGGAGACTTGCTTGCGCTGGTAGGTTTTGGTGCGGGTTTGACGTGGGGCGCCGCAATTTTACGTTACTAGTTTTGGAGGGATAAACCATGGCTCTAAGGACAAGGCTATGTGACATTTTAGGTGTGGAAGTGCCCATTATTCAAGGGGGCATGGCGTGGGTAGCCACCGGCGAGTTGGCTGCCGCAGTCTCTGAGGCCGGCGGATTAGGGTTAATTGGAGCGGGGAATGCGCCTGCTTCTGTTTTGGAAAAAGAGATTAAAAAAGCTAAGGAATTGACGAGAAAGCCGTTTGGCGTAAATATAATGCTTTTATCTCCTTTTGTTGATGAAGTTGTCGATATTCTCTGCCGTGAGGAAGTACGGGTAGTTACCACAGGTGCCGGCAATCCAGGGAAGTATGTCGATCAGTTTAGGGAAAAGGGGATAAAAGTTATTCCTGTTGTTTCATCGGTGGCACTTGCCAAACGTTTAGAGCGTTTAGGTGTCGATGCAATGATCGCCGAGGGGTTGGAAGCAGGCGGTCATATTGGCGAATTGACTACCATGGTCTTAGTCCCCCAGATTGTGGATGCGGTGAAGGTGCCGGTGATTGCCGCCGGAGGAATTGCCGATGGCCGCGGAGTTGCGGCTGCCTTAGCGCTGGGAGCGGAAGGTGTTCAACTGGGCACTAGGTTTATTGTCGCCAATGAATGTATCGCTCACCCCAAATATAAAGAAGCCGTTTTAAAAGCTAAAGATCGTGATACGTTTGTGACAGGCCAATCTACAGGTCACCCTGTACGTGTTCTCTATAATAAACTGGCTCGGGAATTTGCTCGTCTGGAAAAAGAAGGGGCCAGCCCGGCGGAGCTTGAGCGTTTTGGCGCAGGAAAACTGGCGGCAGCGGTACGCGATGGAGATGTGCAAAACGGTTCGGTGATGGCGGGTCAAATTGCTGCTATGGTAGTGAAGGCGGAGTCAAGCCGAGAAATTATTGATGATTTGCTTGCCGGCACCCTGCGTGTGATTAGGGATCTGGAGAAAATGTTCTGCCAAAATTAAGCTGGAGGTAAAGCATGGGCAAAATCGCCTTTATTTTCCCTGGTCAAGGGTCTCAATATGTCGGTATGGGCCGCGATATGGCGGAGAATTTCCATGTGGCGCACCGTGTTTTTGCGGAGGCCGATGAAGCGCTTGGGATGAAATTATCGGCAAAAATGTTCTCAGGCAGTGAGGAAGAATTAAAGCTGACGGAGGTTACTCAGCCAGCCATTTTGGCTACCAGTATAGCCTGCCTGGAAGTATTGAAGCAGCACGGCTTAGAACCGCAAGGCGTGGCCGGACTTAGTCTTGGTGAATACGCTGCGCTCGTTGCGGCTGGTTCACTCCCTTTTGCCGATGCGCTTTCGCTTGTGCAAAAGCGCGGTCGGTTTATGCAGGAAGCTGTGCCGCCCGGCGTGGGCGGGATGGCTGCTATTTTCGGCTTAGAGCGGGGAAAAGTGCTGCAGGCATGCCAAGAGGCTTCGGCAGTAGGGGTAGTCGAGCCTGCCAACTATAATTCTCCCGAGCAAATTGTAGTGGCCGGCGAAGTGGCAGCTATTCGCAAGGCATGTGAAATTGCTAAAGAACTAGGGGCTAAGAGGACGATGGAACTGCCGGTCAGTGTTTCTTTTCATTGTAGTTTGTTAAAGGGAGTGGAACCGCTTCTGGCAAGGGAACTGGAAAATGTGCAGGTTACTTCAGTCGCTCTGCCGATGGTAGCGAATGTTTCCGCAGACTATGTTTGTCAGCCGTCTGAGATTTGTGACGCACTCGTTCGTCAAGTGAGTAACGCTGTGATGTGGCAGGATTCTATGGAAAGAATGATTTTGGATGGTTACCGGCTGTTTGTGGAAGTGGGACCGGGCAAATCATTAAGCGGTCTGATGAGGAAAATCAGCCCCAGCGTCTCGATTTATCAGGTGGAGGACGCCAAAACACTGGAAAAAGCATTGAAAGCTTTTGCTGAGGAAGAAGGTGCCTAATGTGTTGCTGCAAGCTAAAATAGCGATTATAACAGGCGCGTCGCGCGGAATCGGACGGGCTGTTGCCGTGGCCATGGCTCGGGAAGGTGCTGCCGTAGTCATTAATTTTACTGCTAATGAAAAAGCGGCGCTAGATACTCTGGCTGCTGTTGAGGCCGCCGGTGGACAAGGCATCGTCGTTCAGGCAGATGTGGCAAATGCGGCAGATTGTGAAATGCTGATTAGGACTGCCCTTGATAAATTCGGTAAAGTTGATATACTAGTTAATAATGCGGGCATTACCCGAGACAATATTGTTGCCAGGATGAAGCAGGAAGAATGGCAGTCGGTAATCGACACTAATTTAAGCGGTGCCTTTAATTGTGTAAAAGCTGTAATGCGTCCGCTTTTAAAACAAAAGTCCGGTGGGCGGATTATCAATCTTTCCTCTGTCATCGGTCAGGCAGGTGGTGCAGGTCAAGTTAACTACGCTGCTGCTAAAGCGGGGTTGATCGGTTTGACGAAATCGCTGGCTAAAGAGTTAGCCGGCAGGCAAATTACCGTTAATGCTGTAGCGCCGGGCTATATTGAGACAGAGATGACTTCAGTGCTGCAAGAAGCAGTTAAGTCAGACATTTTAAAGCAAATCCCTTTAGGTCGATTTGGCTTGGCAGAAGACGTGGCAGAGACAATAGTTTTTCTGGCATCAGAGCGCGCAGGCTATATTACTGGCCAAGTAATCGCCGTAGACGGCGGCTTGGTTATGCAATAGGAAAAGATTTGACTTTTCGGAACGATTTTTCTACTATTAATGAAGAGGAGGTGAAGAAATGGATTTTTTTGCAAAAGTCAAAGGGCTTATCAGTGAACAGTTGGGCGTGGACGAAAGCGAGATGACCAAAGAAACCTCTTTTGAGGAGCTTAACGCCGATTCTTTGGACATAGTCGAATTGGTCATGGCCATTGAGGAAGAATTTAAACTGGAAATTTCCGATGAGGAAGTTGAAAAAATTAAGACGGTGGGAGATGTGGTAAGATACATAGAAGCCCATGTCTAAAAGTTTAAGGAAGCCCTGCGCTATGCAGGGCTTCCTTTAGAGACACTGCTATATTATGAGGTGAAAACATGAAAAGACGTGTGGTGATTACCGGGCTAGGTGTGGTTACTCCTGTTGGAATCGGTAAAGAGTCTTTCTGGACCAGCCTTTGCGCCGGTAAATCCGGGATTTCCCGCGTTACCAGCTTTAATGTGGATGATTACCCGACTCAAATTGGTGCCGAAATCCGGGATTTTGATCCTCATGATTTTCTAGACAAAAAAGAGGCGCGCCGCATGGATCGCTTTTGTCAGTTTGCGCTGGCAGCCTCAAAGCTGGCTATGGAAGACTCCGCAATTAATTTGAGTGTTATTGATAGTAACCGGGCAGGCGTTTCTGTAGGTTCCGGTATCGGCGGCATTATAACTATTGAAGAACAGATTGCCGTGCTAAAAGAAAAAGGTCCGCGCAGGATTAGCCCGTTTTTGGTGCCGATGCTGATTGCCAATATGGCATCGGGACATATTTCCATCGAGTTTGGCTTCAGAGGACCAAATACTACCTTAGTTACAGCTTGTGCCACCGGAACCCATTCTATCGGCGAGGCATTAAGAGCTATTCAGCTTGGAGTAGCAGACGTGATGTTGGCAGGCGGTTCGGAAGCTGCTTTTTCGCCTTTGTCTTTTGCCGGTTTTTGTGCCATGCGTGCCATGTCTACCCGCAATGAGGAACCGCTTAAAGCTTCAAGACCGTTTGACTCTGACCGTGACGGTTTTGTTATGGGAGAAGGTTCAGGGGTGGTAGTCTTGGAAGAAATGGAGCATGCTTTAGCCCGCGGTGCAAACATCTACGCCGAGGTGGTCGGTTATGGGCTTTCCGGTGACGCTTATCATGTTACCGCTCCCGATCCCGATGGATCCGGCGCCGTGCGTTGTATGGAGATGGCTATAAATGATGCCGTCGTGGCTCCGGAGGAAATTGACTATATTAATGCCCATGGCACATCGACCGATTTGAATGATAAGACGGAAACGGCTGCCATTAAAAAGGTGTTTGCCGGTCACGCTTACAACTTGGCTGTCAGTTCCACTAAATCCATGACCGGTCATTTGCTTGGCGCTGCGGGCGGGATTGAGGCCGTTGTGTGCGCTTTGGCTATTCAGGAAGGGATTATTCCGCCCACAGTAAACTACGATAATCCTGACCCGGAATGTGATTTGGATTATACCCCAAATGTTTTGGCAAAACGGAATGTATCTGCAGCAATGTCCAATTCATTTGGATTTGGCGGTACGAATGCTTCGTTAGTCTTTAAAAAATTTATTTAACTTTCGGTGAAAATATGGATAGAAAACTTCTTCAAGCTTTAGCCGATCAATTAGAGATTGCTCCGGTTGCTTTTAACTATTATCAGCAGGCACTAACCCATTCGTCCTATGCTCACGAGCATAACCTAGGCAGTAATGCACACAACGAACGGCTCGAGTTTTTGGGTGATGCGGTTTTGGAACTGGCGATTTCTGAGGTGCTTTATCAGCGTTTTCCTGATTTTCCCGAAGGAAAACTTACTCGCTTTCGTGCCGGTTTAGTTTGCGAGGAGTCTTTGAGTTTGTTGGCAAACCAGCTTTGTCTTGGCTCTTGTTTGCGGCTGGGAAAAGGGGAAGCCGCAAGCGGTGGGCGTCAGCGACCTTCATTATTGGCTGATGCATTTGAGGCGCTGTTGGGTGCCGTTTATCTTGACTTGGGGTTTGATGCTGTGCGGAAAGTAGTGGAAAAACAGTTTGCTTCTTTGCTCGAAGGCTTGGCTAATGGTTGCTTGCGACATGATTACAAGACTTTGATGCAAGAATATAGTCAAGCTGCCTTTGCCACTACGCCGGATTATCAGATTGTCTCCGAACAGGGGCCTGATCATTCCAAAATTTTTGTGGCACAACTGATTTTGCACGGAAAAGTTCTGGGTGAAGGGAGTGGCCGCTCCAAAAAAGAAGCAGAACAGGAAGCTGCCCGCCAAGCCTATGTTTCTTTGGTGAGACCGGAATAAATTCCTCCATTAATTGCAGGAATTTATTTACTTTATAACGAATAAGTAAGAGTAGCACATAAGTAAGAGTAGCACAGAGAAGCCTAATCTTCTGCCGGACGCTTGCGACAATAGCTCGAGACGTACTAATGAAGGGGGAATTGTGGCACTATGGAAGTGTTAAAAGTTTCTGCGCACTCCAACCCAAAATCAGTGGCGGGAGCCTTAGCAGCCGTTGTCCGGGAGAAGGGTTCAGCCGAGATCCAAGCGGTTGGTGCCGGTGCGGTAAACCAGGCGGTAAAGGCTATCGCTATCTGTCGAGGTTTTGTGGCACCTAACGGCATTGACCTTGTTGTTATTCCAGCTTTTGCCGAAATTGTCATCGACTCTGAAGAGCGGACGGCAATTAAGTTTATTGTTGAATCTCGGTAAAGCGGCTAACTTTTTACCTGCTTGCACGCAAGCAGGTATTTTTATCTGCTATTTCATAAATTGTCGAGCTGGAGGGGGAGATGCCCTTGTTTGTCAAACGTTTGGAAATGCATGGCTTCAAATCTTTTGCCGATAAGGTCACAATCGAATTAACCCGTGGCATAACCGTAGTTGTCGGTCCCAACGGCTGCGGCAAAAGTAATGTTACCGATGCGGTGCGTTGGGTTCTTGGTGAACAAAGCGCTAAGCATTTACGGGGGCTGCGTATGGATGATATTATTTTTAGCGGCACGACCAGCCGCAAACCGGTTAGTTTTGCCGAAGTCTCGATAACGTTTGACCATTCCGACGGAGCGCTCGGTCTTGACTTCCAGGAGATAACTGTGACTCGCAGGCTCTATCGCAGCGGCGAGAGCGAATATTTATTAAATAAGCGGCAGTGCCGCTTAAAAGATATTCAGGAATTATTTATGGATACAGGCATCGGCAGGGAAGCCTACTCATTTATCGGTCAAGGGCGTGTTGACGAAATACTGCATGCCCGTCCGGAAGAAAGACGCCAAATATTTGAAGAGGCAGCCGGGATTCTTAGATATAAAACGCGCAAGCGGGAGACGGAGCGTCGTCTTGCTGAGACTGCTGAAAATTTATTGCGTGTGGGCGATATTATCCATGAACTAACCGGCCAGTTAATTCCCTTGGGCGAACAAGCTGCTGCTGCCCGGCATTACCTTGAATTACGGACGATGCTGAGGGAGCGGGATGTGTCTCTGCTTGTTCATCAAGGAGGGCAGCTGCGGCTTCAATGGTACGACGTGAACGGAAAAGCTGCTGCTGCAGCCGATGAGCTGCTACAACTGCAAGCGGGTGTAGTGCGCAGGGAAACAGAATTGAACGGAATGCGGCTGACTTTAGATAAAGAACAGGATGCTTTGCTTGTCATGCAACGTGAAGTCCAGCACCTTTCTTCGCAATTGGAAAAAGTTCAGGCCGGCAATGACGTTAACCAGGAGAAGATTCACAATTTGGAGTGGCAGCTCTCTGAGGGAAGGTCTTTCCTGGCTGAACTGGAAAGGCAGGAGCAAAATCTTTCAGCCGAGGAAATCAGTATCTTTGACAGGGTGAGCGCCGCTAATAAAATGCTGGCGAAGGCTGAGAAAGAACTGCAGACGGCAAGGCAGTCAATGGAAAATATGGATTCTTCTCCGGAGGCTTTGCGTTCCGCTGCCTGTCGCAAGGAGCTGGACAGGCTATCGCCTGAAATTCGCCGCTTGCAGTCTGATTACAGCCGTCTTGAGGCGGAGCTGGAACAATTGACAGAAAGAGCGGCCTCTCGTTCCAGCGCGTATACGGAACAAGAGGCGGAATTAAATGCGCTCTTATCAGCCGGACAAGAGCTGTTGGCGCAAAAAGAAAAGCAAGCGGTCGAACAGAAGCAGTTGTCCAGTTTGGCGCTTGCCAATGAGGCTAAGCGGGCAGAGAATGCAACCCGGCTGTCTGCTGCAACTGAAAGGAAAGAGCAGCAGCTTAAAGAGCTTACGCTTGTGCAAAACAGACTGCAATTACTTGCGGAGCTGGAAAACAGCATGACCGGGTATTACCGCGGGGTCAAAGCTGTGCTGACAGCCAAGAGGAACAACGGACAGTTTGCCGGTATTTTTGGGACAGTGGCAGATGTGCTTGATGTGCCGCCGCAATATGTAGCGGCGCTAGAAGCTGCTTTGGGGGCTGCTCTGCAAAACTTAGTAACGGATAGTGACATCGTCGCTAAAGAGGCTATTGCTTGGCTGAAAGCGACGAAAGAGGGCAGAGCTACATTTTTACCGTTAAATATTCTTGAGGCTCCGGCAAGGGGCTCTATTCCTGCCGCCTTAACGGAACAGCAGGGTTATCTTGGCGTGGCGGCTGACCTGATTGGTTGTGAAGCCCGTTTTGCTCCGGTGGCTGAGTCGCTGCTAGGTCGGGTTCATCTGGCAACTAATCTCGACGTTGCCTTAGCGGTAGCCCGCATCCTTCGTTTCCGCGAGCGTGTAGTTACCCTGGAAGGCGATGTGATTCTCCCCGGCGGAGCAATGACCGGCGGACGGGAAAAGAAAGAGGCAGGAGTGCTTTCCCGCCGCCGAGAAGTGGAAGCGTTGCAAGTAACAGTGAAAAAATTATCAGTCCAAATTGATGCAGAACAACAACGTATCAAGGCTTTGACTCTGCAAAGTGATGATTTGGCTGCCGAGGAGGCGGCACTGGCGGCTAAAATGCGCGCCGGTGAGATGTCACTTAGCGTTAAGGAAAACGAAATAGTCTTTTTGGCTCGGCAAGAGGAGTCGGCGAAACGAAAGCAGGAGGCGATTAAACAGGAAGCGGAGCTAATAATTTCGCGGCGTGAGGCTAAAGAAATTGCGCTGACTAAAGTTAAGGAGATCCTTGAGAACTGTCAGGAACAGGAAAACAGTCTGCGGGTCGAGCTTGCCGGCTTGGCCGGTGTTTTATCGGCTCGGGAGCACGAAAAGCGCAGCTTGCAGAATGAGTATACGGAAAGCCGTGTCCGTTTTGCGTCTATTCAAAAACAACTGGAGCATGATAAAGAAGAACTGGAGCGCTTGGAGCGGGAACGTGTCCGCTTATCGGAAAGAAAAAAGGGGAAAGAGACTGAAATAAGAGAAATTAAAAGCCAAAGGTTGGAATTGGAAGAGCTGGCTGAAAAGGGAAGAGAGCAAGCTAAAGCGCTGGAGCAGGAAAGGCTGAAGTTCTTATCTGTATTGTTGAAGCGCGAAGCAAAACTCAAAGAAAAGAATACGCTCTGTCGGGAAGAGGCGGAACAAATCAGGCAACTTGAAAAGAATTTGGCGGGACTCGAACGAAAGCAAGCGCGTTTAGAAGTGGAGCAAGGACGTCTCGAAATGGACTTGCAGGCAGTAATTGACCGCTTGCGGGAGAGCTGGGAGCTTGACTTTGCGGCAGCAGAAAAATTGGCTCAACCAGTGACGGACAGTATGCAGGCTCAAGCAGAAGTTTTGCAGCTAAAAGAGCAAATTAGTGCTCTGGGAATGGTAAATTTAGGTGCGATTGAGGAATGCGGACGTGTCCGGGAGCGGGTAGATTTTCTTATCAGGCAACAAAATGATCTGCTTGAGGGAGAAAAAGATTTACTGCGTGTAATTCGGGAAATGGATAGTCGTATGGGTGAAAAATTTGCTGCCGCATTTGCAATTATAAGTGAAAATTTCGCGCTTGTTTTTAAAGAATTGTTTGGCGGCGGTCGTGCACAGTTAAGGCTTACTGATCAAGATAATCTATTGGAAGCCGGCATTGAAATTATGGCGCAGCCGCCTGGGAAAAAGCTGCAGCACTTGTCTTTGCTCTCCGGTGGTGAAAAGGCGCTGACTGCCATTGCCTTACTTTTCGCTTTTTTAAAGGTTAAGCCGACGCCGTTTTGTATTCTTGATGAAATTGAAGCTTCTTTGGACGAGGCAAATCTTGCACGTTTTACTGAATATCTAGGCAAACTAAGCGGAGAAACACAATTTGTGCTGATTTCCCATCGAAAGAAAACGATGGAGCTGGCTGACATTCTTTATGGCGTCACGATGGAAGAAGCAGGCGTTTCCAAGCTTATTTCTGTCCGGTTGAGGGAAGCGCAAATGCAAGCATCAACCGCCTAGAAACATCTCCCCTCTACCTCTGGGTAAAGAAACAGATCCCCTCTCCCTCTGGGTAAGGAAACAGATCCCCTCTCCCTCTGGGTGAGGGTATGGGTGAGGGTATGGGTGAGGATCATCATTTCCCCTCTCCCTCTGGGAGAGGGTATGGGTGAGGGTATGGGTGAGGACCATCATTTCCCCTCTCCCTTTGGGAGAGGGTTAGGGTGAGGGTATGGGTGAGGACCATCATTTCCCCTCTCCCTCTGGGAGAGGGTTAGGGTGAGGGCAGGGTGAGGACCATCATCTCCCCTCTCCCTCTGGGAGAGGGTTAGGGTGAGGGCAAGGTGAGGACCATCATCTCCCCTCTCCCTCTGGGAGAGGGTTAGGGTGAGGGCAGGGTAAGGGCATCGTAAAGGATGAATGAAGCGTCTTTTTTAAAAGCTAGCAAAGTATACCAGGAGAAGAACCGTCCCCTTGGTTGAAATTGCAGAAAGGAATGGGAGAGAATGGGTTTTTTCAGCAAAATTAAAGAAGGGTTAAAAAAAACGCGCAGCGGCATTATGGGGCGAATGGAAGGTTTATTCGCTCGCAATGCGTTTGACGATGAATTTTATCAAGAGCTAGAAGAAATCTTGGTAGCCGCCGATGTAGGAGTGGCAACTACACTCGATTTGGTAGCAGCCCTGCGCCGGAGAGTGAGAGAAGAAAAAGTCAGGGAAGCACATCAGGTGATGGAGCTTCTCAAAGGTCTTGTGCTGGATATTTTGGGTCGGGAACATGTCGAGCTTAATATCTCTGAAAAGCCGGCGGTGATTCTCGTTCTGGGTGTAAATGGAGTGGGTAAAACAACCAGTATCGGCAAGTTGGCAAGCCGCCTTAAAAGTGAGGGCAAACAAGTGCTGCTTGTGGCAGGCGATACTTTTCGCGCTGCTGCCATAGAGCAGCTGGAAATCTGGGCTGACCGTGCCGGCAGTGAAATTATTAAACATCAACATGGTGCCGACCCATCGGCAGTGATCTTCGACGGTATTACTGCTGCTCTTGGGCGAAAGCGGGATGTGGTGTTGTGTGATACCGCAGGACGGCTACATAATAAAGCTAACTTAATGGAAGAATTGAAAAAAATACGCCGAGTAGTTGAAAAAGCTCTGCCCGGCGCTCCGCATGAAGTTTTGCTGGTGCTGGATGCTACCACCGGACAAAACGCTTTGGCTCAAGCGAAAGTTTTTAACGAAGCGGCGGCACTCACCGGAGTTATTCTTACAAAATTAGACGGCACAGCTAAAGGTGGGATTGTCATCGCCATCGCTAAAGAGCTGAAAGTGCCGGTCAAGTTTGTAGGCGTCGGCGAAGGCGTTTTGGATCTTCAGCCTTTTGACCCGGCAGAGTATGTCAACAGTTTATTTGACGCTGATTGACGGCTGGTCACTTAATTATCGTCTTTTACCCGAGGCAAAATAAATTATGGCTGTAAAGCAATAAACCTTTACAGCCTGTTTGGGATGTGGTAAAATGCTGGAGGAGACTACGCGAGTCAATCTGCTTTATGACTTTTACGGTAATTTTCTGACAGGGAGACAGCGGGAGTGTCTTGAGTTATATTACCAGCATGATTTAAGTTTAGCGGAGATTGCCGTTAACAAAGGGATTTCACGCCAGGGTGTGCACGATTTAATTAAAAGAGCCGTCAAGACGCTGGAAAAAACAGAAAAGCGTCTTGGGTTGGTTGCTCGTTTTGCTCTGCAAGAAAAAGACTTGCGAAAACTACAGGAGCTTCTGTCTGCCGAGGAGATTCCCCATGCTCTTCGCACAGAGGCATTGGCTATTGTGGAAAGACTGCTGGATTAAGCAGGTTGGAGGAGTATAAATGCTTTTTGAAAGCCTTTCGACCAAGCTGCAGAATACGCTGAAACGTCTGCAGGGGAAAGGTAAATTAACTGAAAAAGATATTGATGCCGCACTGCGGGAAGTCAGGCTGGCTCTGTTGGAAGCAGATGTGAATTATAAAGTTGTCAAGGACTTTGTGGCCGGTGTAAAGGAGCTCTGTCTTGGCGGCGACGTGCTGGAGAGTCTGACCCCCGGTCAGCAGGTGATAAAAATTGTTAACAATGAGCTGACCGCTTTGATGGGCGGTACTGTGGCCAAGTTAAACCATGCGCCCAATCCGCCAACTGTAATTATGATGGTAGGCTTGCAAGGCTCAGGGAAAACAACGTCTGCCGCTAAATTGGCAAATTTATTAAAAAAGAAGCAAAATACACCGCTTTTGGTGGCGGCAGATATTTACAGACCGGCAGCGATTAAGCAACTACAGATACTGGGAGAGCAACTGGGCATACCTGTTTTTCAACTGGGACAGCAGGACCCGGTACTGACGGCGAAAGCCGCACTTGAACATGCCAAAAAGTATCGTCACGATTATTTAGTTATTGATACTGCGGGACGTCTGCACATTGACCAAGCGTTAATGGATGAGTTGGCGCGCATTGAAAAAGCGGTTAATCCCCAGGAGATACTTTTAGTTGTTGATGCTATGACCGGCCAGGACGCTGTTAATGTGGCCGAGTCTTTCCGCGACAAACTGGGATTGACCGGCGTGGTGTTAACAAAGCTGGATGGTGATACACGCGGCGGTGCAGCTCTCTCTGTGCGCGCGGTGACGGACAGTCCGGTAAAATTTGCCGGCTTAGGTGAAAAAACAGATGCATTTGAACCGTTCTACCCGGAGCGGATGGCTTCGCGAATTCTCGGCATGGGGGATGTGCTAACGCTTATTGAGAAAGCTCAATCCACCTTCGACGAAAAAAAAGCGCGCGAAATGGAAAAAAAGTTGCGCTCGCAACAGTTTACCTTGGATGACTTTTTAGATCAGTTGCAGCAACTAAAAAAAATGGGTCCCATCAATCAGTTGTTGGAGATGATGCCCGGCATGGGCGGCATGGGAAAAAAATTAAAAGGCATGTCGGTAGACGAAAAAGAATTTGTTAAAGTCGAAGCGATCATCAACTCTATGACAAAAAAAGAGCGTCAGCTTCCGTCCATCCTAAACAGTAGTCGGCGGCGAAGAATAGCCCTTGGCAGCGGTACTAGGGTTCAGGATGTTAATAATTTGCTTAAACAGTTTGAGATGATGCAAAAATTAATGAAGCAGTTTGGCAAGGCGGAAAAAGGAAAAGTGAAAGGGAAGGGGAAAGGCAGGTTTCCCTTTTTCTAAGGGATACCGGCATACCCTAAACAAGGAGGTGAAGAAAGATGGCAGTTAAAATTCGTCTGAAGAGGGTCGGCGCTAAGAAGCGGCCTTTTTACCGTATTGTTGTGACAGATTCACGCTCTCCGCGGGACGGTGCTTTTATTGAGGAAATCGGTTATTATAACCCAACGACTGAGCCGACCACATTAAAGATAAACGGTGATAAGGCGCAGGAATGGTTGCTAAAAGGTGCCCAGCCCTCCGATACGGTCAGAGCTCTTTTGGTTAAAGCCGGTATCGGCAAACAGTAAAGTATGGATGGTGATGAACGATGAAGGATTTGGTTGAATTCATCGCCAAGGCCCTGGTGGACCATCCGGAACAGGTCCGTGTGGAGCAGTTGGAAGACAGTCGCACCATCACACTGGAGTTGCATGTGGCTCCGGCAGATATGGGTAAAGTAATTGGTAAACAAGGCCGGATTGCCAAAGCCATCCGGACTGTGGTCAGCGCGGCGTCGACCAACGAGAAAAAGCGGGTCGTGGTGGAAATCGTCCAGTAGGCAGGTGAAGCTGGTTGGCTGAATTGGCGGCTATCGGCAAGGTAATTAACACTCACGGGGTTAAAGGTGGTTTAAAAGTTCTGCCCCTCTCCGATTTTCCTGAACGTTTAAAAGCTCTTAAGCATGTTTTCTTAGAGCTAGGGGCTAACGTCAAAGAGTATGAAGTGACAGACGCGTTTGTTCATGGTCGTTTTTGGGTATTGTTTCTGAGTGGCATTGATGCTTGCGACAGTGCGGAAGGCTTGATTGGCGCGTTGATTTCCATTCCCCTCTCTGAGAGAATGCCTCTACCAACAGATTTCTATTACTTAGACCAGATAATTGGCTTGGAGGTCTACACTGTAAATAGCGTTTATCTTGGCCGTGTACGGGAAGTGCTGCAGACCGGCAGTAACGATGTATACGTGGTCAAAAATGAGAAAGTGGGAAAGGGTGAAATACTGATCCCCGCGCTTAAATCGGTGGTACAAATTGACCTTCTTCTCGGTCGCATGGTGGTAGATCCGCCTGAGGGTTTACTGTGAGGTGAATCGGTTGCGCATTGATATTCTGACAATCTTCCCGGGAATGTTTGCTGCTTTAGAATCCAGTATAGTCCGCCGGGCGGTAGAAGCGGGACAGGTAGAAATTGAGATAACAGATTTGCGTTGCTTTGCGAACAATAAGCATCGGCATGTGGATGATTATCCTTACGGCGGTGGCCCGGGCATGGTGATGCAGCCCGAACCGTTTTTTCTGGCACTGGAATATCTGCATGCCAGTGATGAGCGGGTGGGTCCTGTTATTCTTCTCTCTCCCCGGGGCAAACGGTTCACCCAAGCGAAGGCTTATGAACTCGCAAAACACAAACGTTTATTTTTGCTCTGCGGACATTATGAAGGTGTTGACCAACGGGTGCAAGATGTGCTGGTGGATGAAGAGATTTCTCTGGGAGATTTTGTGCTTACCGGCGGGGAAATTCCCGCTATGGCTGTTGCCGATGCGGTGGTCAGGCTTTTGCCGGGAGTGCTGCCGGCAGAGTCAACGTTGCAGGAATCTTTTAGCGAAGGGCTGTTGGAGTACCCGCAGTATACGCGGCCAGCCGAGTTTCGCGGCATGTCTGTGCCTGAGGTGCTATTATCCGGGAACCATGAGAGAATTCGTCGCTGGCGCCGGGAACAGGCTCTTTTAAAGACATTGCACAGTCGTCCGGAACTTTTGCGGGCGGCTAAGCTCTCCGCGGAAGAAAAGCGAATTCTTCTTGATGAGGCAACCCGTCTTGAGATTGAGCTCCTGTTGTAAAGAGCAAGTATTATGGTATAATTCTTTTTAGCGCTTGATTATTAAACGTTCTTGAACGAAAGGAGGAGAAAAATGGATATCATTAGTCAAATAGAAGCAGAGCAAATGAAAAATGATTTGCCGCAGATTGCTCCTGGTGATACAGTACGTGTGCATGTAAAGGTTGTGGAAGGAACTCGCGAACGCACGCAGATCTTTGAGGGCGTGATTATTAAACGTCAAGGCGGTGGTTTGCGAGAGACATTTACTGTACGCCGGATTAGCTACGGTATTGGTGTGGAAAGAACATTCCCGCTTCATTCTCCCAAAATTGAAAAGCTGGAAGTAATGCGCCACGGTGTTGTGCGTCGGGCTAAACTGTACTATTTGAGAAAGTTGACGGGTAAGGCGGCACGCATTAAGGAAAAACGTTACTAAAAAAATGGACTGTGTTACAGTCCCTTTTTTTGCAGTCATCAGTTTTGCAACGGGAGAGGAAGAACAAAATGAGTGATTCTGAGAAGAAGGAAGTGTGGGAATGGATAAAATCCGTTCTTGTGGCAGTTATTTTGGCACTTGTTATCCGGGCATTCCTGGTAGAGGTATTTCTGGTTCAGGGTCAGTCAATGTTGCCTACACTTCACGATCGGGAGCGGCTAATTGTCAGTAAAGTTCAGTACTATTTCCGTCAGCCTTTACCCGGTGAAATAGTGGTGTTCAAAGCTACCGCTGACAGAGACTTTATCAAGCGCGTGATTGCTGTCGCCGGCGATGAAGTGCGCATTGAGCTTGAAGGTGTCTATGTTAACGGCGAGCTAATTGAGGAGCCATACGTTTTGGAGAGGGCCAGAGAACCATTCGGTCCGGTTGTAATCCCTGATGGTTCAGTCTTTGTCATGGGCGACAACCGCAATAACAGCATGGACAGCCGACATCCCAGCGTGGGTCTTGTCTCGTTGAATCAGCTCAAAGGAAAAGCTATGGTGGTGTTCTGGCCGCTGGAAAATATTCGTATTATCCAACACCGCTAGAAGGCAGGTTATGTCATGGATGTGCAATGGTATCCCGGTCAGATGGCCAAAGCCAAAAGAGTATTACGTGAGAACCTGAAGCTGGTGGACGCTGTGATTGAAGTACTGGATGCTCGTCTGCCCGCTTCCAGCCGCAATCCTGATATCCGGGAATTACTGGAAAAACGTCCGGTAGTAGCAGTTTTGACACGTCCGGATCTGGCAGACCCGGTTCAGACGGCAGCTTGGTTGCACAGTTTGCGGAAAGATTATTTTGCTGTGGCCGTGGTAAATGGCAATACCGGGGAAGGAATAAAAAAATTACTGCAACTTTTAAGGACTTTGCCACGCAGGCGAAAGCACGGGCAACGTCCTTTGCGTTTAATTATTATAGGTATCCCTAATGTGGGTAAATCGTCGCTGATTAATCGGCTGATTGGCCGCAGCGCTACCCAAGCCGGCAACAAGCCCGGCATTACTAAGCAGCCGCAATGGGTGCGTCTGCAGGCCGGCCTTGAGCTGTTAGATACACCCGGTATGCTCTGGCCAAAAATAGACTGTAAACAACAGGCCTTCAGACTTGCCGCAGCCGGCGCAGTGAAAGATGAAATTCTTGACCCGGTAGAATTGGGAATTGAGCTGGTCTTCTTTATGCGTCAGCATTTTTGGGAACAATTGCGTCAGCGCTATAATTTAGAACATTCTTTGGACGATCCCCGTGAGATACTGGTTGAGATTGCCAAGCGCCGCGGTTGTCTGCTCAAAGGTGGTGTTGTGGACCTTGAAGCGGCGGCAAGGTTGCTTGTTAAAGATTTGCGCGAAGGACGACTTGGACGGATAACATTGGAGAAACCGGGAGAACAAGAAGATGAAGCTGAGGAACTTTGCCAAAATGTCGGTCGAGGAGATTTGCCGCTCACTGAATGAAGCGGCTCCAAGCAGAGAAGAGCTTTTGCATCTCTCTGGAGATAGGCGCAGCGGCGCGCGTCGCGAGGCTGAACGCTATTTGGCAAGAAGCGAGCGTGAACAAAGTGAGAGTAAGCGGCTTAATGCCATGTTAAGTTTTGAGCAGGCGGCAAGGGAGAACGGATATGTTGCTGTTGCGGGAGTTGATGAGGCAGGCAGGGGACCGCTGGCAGGTCCGGTCGTGGCGGCAGCAGTAATTCTGCCTGAAAATTATTTTTTGCGCGGCTTGAATGACTCAAAAAAAGTTAGTCACGCAAAAAGGGAAGAACTTTACCTGTCAATTACTAAAGATGCAAGAGCTTGGTCTGTCGCTGTCGGTGAGGTGGCTGAAATTGATAAATTTAATATTCTTGCAGCAAGCAAATTGGCCATGTACAGGGCGTTAAGCTCCTTAACCGTTGCACCGGATTTTGTTTTGATAGATGCTCTGGAACTAGAGGGGTTGCCTGTTTCACAGCTTGGTATTATAGGCGGCGACAGCCTCTCTCTTTCCATTGCTGCCGCTTCAATACTTGCTAAAGTTACCCGGGATCGCTTAATGTGTGAAATCGACAAATTATTCCCGGGCTATGGATTTGCGGTACATAAAGGATATCCGACCGCTTTGCACCGACGGGCGATTGCCGAACTTGGTCCGTGCACGATACATCGCAAATCATTTCTGCTTCTGCCGGAGGAGAGAAGATGAGATCGTTGGGGAAAAAAGGCGAAGAACTGGCTGCCGCCTATCTTGCAGTTCAAGGTTATCAGATTTTGGCGCGGAACTGGTGCTGTCAAAGCGGTGAGCTTGACATTGTAGCTAAGGATGGTGATACGCTTGTTTTTATCGAAGTAAAGACAAGACAGTCAGCCTTCTGTGGTACTCCGGCAGAGGCGGTGAACGCGAAAAAACAGGAAAAAGTGCGTCTTGTTGCTCGTCATTATCTCTATGAAAACAGAACCGGTGCCGCAAAGTATCGTTTTGACGTGGTGGCAGTCAATCTCACTGATAATACGATTACCATTATTAAGGATGCATTCTAAAATCAGAGGCATGTCTTGGTATTGGAGAGAGTCTGAGCGAATTACCGGTTATCCGGCAGGTAATCGGAGCGGGAGTAAAGTATCATCTTTTAAGCACAGACTGGGCAAGCTCTCCCTCTTTGCCTAAGTTTACATAACATGTTATTATTAGAACATGCGTAGCAAGCCGAATCCCCCAACCCAAACCCCGAAAGTTTTCCCCGGAGGCGAAAAGGAGGAATACGTATGTTCTATAAAATGAAGCTAAGCAATATTATCGTTGTCACATTAATTGTCTTATTTGCTGTTGGAGCAACGGCAGAGGCCGTAAGTTTTGGAAGTCGTCCTATTCTGATTGGTACCTGCGGTCAAGATGTGATGGAGTTGCAGATGTTCCTTAATGAAGAAGGCTATCGCGAAGGGCATATAGACGGTGTCTTTGGTCCGTTGACGAGTGCCGGCTTAATGCGCTTTCAAGAAGAGAGCGGTTTGCCTGCAAATGGCTTGGCAGAGAAAGAAACGCTGGAGCTGATTAAGGAAATAATCAGCAAAAGAACAGAAGTTGCGGTTACAGCCGCAGCGGCAGGTGAATTCAATTTTACTGCTGCCGAGTTGGATTTATTTGCCAGGATTGTGTATGCTGAAGCGTCAGGAGAAGGATTTGCAGGGCAGGTGGCAGTCGCTGCCTCGATTTTGAACCGAATTCGTAGTGAGTTGTTTCCTGACAGTTTGAGCGGCGTTGTATTTCAGGTTGTTGGCGGCAGCTACCAATATAGTCCTGTTCTAGACGGAAGGATTAATCAACCTGCCGGAGAAACTGCCAAATTGGCTGTAGCGGAAGCTTTAAGCGGCACTGACCCTACAGGTGGTGCCACAGGTTTTTTCAATCCGGCTAAGACCAATAATCAGTGGGTACGAAGCCGCCCGGTAACGGTAACTATTGGCAATCATGTTTTCTTTAAGTAAAAAGCGGGAGCAGTTTTAAGCTCCCGCTTTTTACAGCTTATTTTTACGGCTTAAAATCAAATATATTATCTTTCCAAAAGTTTCTTTGCAACAGCCTGAACACGGGTGCCGTCAGCTTTTCCTTTTACCAGAGGCATCAGCTTACTCATTACTTGACCCAATTCTTTTACAGAGCCGGCGTTTGTTTCGGCGATAATTTGTTTCGTTAATGTTTCCAGTTCTTCATCGCTTAATTGCTGAGGCAGATAGTCAGTAAGAATGTTAATTTCCAGTTCACTTTCTTGGATTAAATCATTACGGTTGCCTTTTTTGAATTCAATAATAGAATTCTTCCTTTGCTTAATTTCGCGTTGAATTACTGTGAGGATATCTTCATCAGTTAGTTCGGCGCGTTTTTCTATGCTCTCATTTTGAAGAGCGGCAAGCAGCATGCGTAAAGTGCTTAACTGCTGTTTTTCTCCCGCCTTTAGCGCTTGTTTCATATCAGCCTGGATTTGTTTAAGCATCAGTTATGCCTCCCGTAGAGGTTATTTCAGTTTCCATTATAGTGCTGTTGGGCGGTAAAAGCAAATATTAGAAATAATGGCTTTATTTTTTACGTTTACACGAACAAATGTTTGTGGTAAAATAGGGAAAATAAGGAAAAGAGGGATAGGATGCTTGCCAGTGTAACCGGCTGTACTGTAATGGGAATTGAAGGCAGGATGGTGGAAGTGGAAGTATACTTATCTGCTCAACTGCCCAGTTTTGATATTGTTGGTTTGCCGGATGCGGCGGTACGGGAGGCACGTGATCGTGTGCGTGCGGCAATCAAGAACAGCGGATATAAATTTCCGCAGCAGCGGATTGTGGTAAATTTGGCGCCGGCAGACCTGAAAAAAGAGGGGCCGCAGTTAGATTTGACACTGGCTGTAGGCATTTTAGCCGCAAGCGGGCAGTTGGACCTTACTAATCTGCCAATGGCAGTTTTTGGGGAGCTTGCGCTTGATGGTTCTCTGCGTCCCGTGCGCGGCGTATTGCCCATGGTTATGGCAGCCCGGGACACGGGGGTTAACAAAGTTCTTTTGCCATTTAGCTGTGCGGCAGAAGGGTCACTCGTGAACGGCGTGGACATTCTCGGCAGCTCATCGCTGGCTGAAGCTATTGCCATCCTTAGCGGTAAGTCGAAGGCGCCTGCGGTAGTGATGCCTCCTCGCTCTCTGCCGCCTGCGGGAGCGGATTTTAGTAGGGTTAAAGGACAGGAGGGGGCTAAACGTGCGCTTGAAGTGGCGGCAGCCGGTAATCACAGTGTGATGATGTCCGGTCCTCCCGGTTCGGGAAAAACTATGCTTGCCCGTTGTTTGCCCACCATCCTTCCATTTCTAAGTGATGAGGAAAGCTTGGAGACGACAAAAATATACAGCGCAGCAGGGCTGTTGCGAGAAACGGCTACTTTGATTACCAGACCGCCTTTTCGGAGTCCTCACCATACAATTTCTTCCGCAGCTTTATGCGGTGGAGGCAGCATGCCCCGTCCAGGTGAGGTGAGCCTGGCACATAACGGTGTGCTTTTTTTGGATGAGCTGCCTGAGTTTCGCCGTGAGACATTGGAAGTGTTGCGGCAGCCACTTGAAGAAGGATTTGTGACTGTGACAAGAGTGCAGGCTGCTTATACATATCCTGCCAGGTTTTTGTTTTTAGCGTCAATGAATCCTTGTCCGTGCGGCATGTTTTCCGATACCAGCGTGGAGTGTGTTTGCAGCGAAGGCCAAGTTCGCCGCTATCGTCACAAAATTTCCGGGCCGCTTTTAGACCGGATTGATGTTTGTATTGAAGTGGCACGCCTCCGATATGAAGATTTAACCTCAAGAAAAGAGGTTAAATCTTCTAAAGAGATGGCTTTGAGAGTCGAAATCGCCCGCGAACGTCAGCGGAGACGTTTTATTAAAGATAATATTTCTTGCAACGCGCAGATGAACACTCATCATGTTCAGTTATACTGCGAACTTGATACTGCCGGTCGCGATCTGCTCCGCCAGGCGTTTTCCAGGCTGCACCTCAGTGCGCGCGCTTATGACCGAATTCTCAAAGTAGCCCGTACTATTGCGGATCTGGATGAAGAACAAAAAATCCATGCAAAGCACCTGGCGGAAGCAATCGGCTACCGGCAAAGTGAAAGCTTTTCCCGTTTAGCATAAAATCGGGAGCTGCTTTGATAGCAATCTTTAGCCGATAACCGCTTTATGGTGTGCTATGATTTCGCGTAGTGCTGCGTCTAATGAATAGCGCGGGCTATATCCGAGCTGCCTCAGACGGTTGATATTAGGCACTCTTTTTCTTGTTTCCTCAAAGTTTGAGCCGAAGGCGGCTCGATAAGGAATAAATTCGATTGGCGAAGAAGATGAGCTTAAGCTGATTATTTTTTTTGCCAGCTCTAAAATGCTGATTTCCTCAAAACCACCGAGGTTGTAAACTTGACCGACTGCACCTTCTGCGATGATCAGTTCCACACCGTCTAAAATATCTTCTATATAACCAAACGTTCTCGTTTGCGAACCATCCTCGTAGACGGTGAGCGCCGAACCGGTTAGAGCTTGCCGGATAAATTTGGGGACAACCATCCCGTAGCTGTCAGTCTGGTAGCTGCCGATTACATTAAAAAAGCGGCCGATTTTAACTTTTGTGTCGCGCTCCCGGAAATAAGCCAGAGATAAGTGGTCTTCCACAAGTTTACCTACTGAATAAAGCCAACTTGCTTTATCGCTGGCACCGAGCAGAGAGTCATCTTCTTCCGCGACTGATGAGCGCTTGATCTTTCCGTAAACTGCTGATGAAGAAGCGATAAATATTTCTTTTTGCTGGATGGTTGCTGCTTCCAGTAAATTTTCAGTGCCCAGGTAACTGATTTTTAAGGTCTCAATTCCTTTGCGCATCGCTTGGCGAACACCTACTACGCACGCCAGGTGAATAAGATAGTCGGCAGTAGTGACCAAACGCGAGACTAATTCCCGGTCGGTCACACAACCGACTATAAGCTGTACATTTTTTTCTTTTAGTTGTTTTGCCTGCCCTGTAGTAAGATTGTCAAGGATGCTTATTTGATGCCCTTTCTTTAGGAGGCGTTCTGTCAAATGCGAACCTATAAATCCCGCTCCGCCTGTTATAAGATAATGCATGCTCGAGGCTCCTTTCAAAATGCTCTTGTATATTTTATTAACAGGCGAAGAGCATGGTGCTTAGCGCTGTGGAGCAAATAATTGTCCGGCTCATATCATGTAAAGAGACCATCAGAAACGGAGTGGTACGGCTTTGCATGAGATAAGCTGTGTTCAGCAGTCGAGGAAAATCGGAGTGGTGGGTTTAGGTTATGTGGGTCTGCCGTTGGCAATTCTAGCCGGCATCAAAGGTTATGACGTTTTAGGGATAGACTTGAATAAGCAGAAGGTTGCCACTCTTCTTGCCGGCAATTCATATATCTCTGATGTGTCTGATCAGGATTTGCAGGCACTGCTCTCCGCCGGCAATATGCGGATACAATCTGACTATCGTGAACTTTCAGGTTGTGATGTGATAGTGATTTGTGTCCCTACGCCTTTAACAGAAGAGAAAAAGCCTGATTATTCAAGCCTGATAGGAGCGGCAAAGGGAATTGCCGCCGTTCTTCGTCAAGGTCAGTTGGTGATTTTGGAAAGCACTGTAGCTCCTGGCATAACTGAAACTACTGTTTTGCCGTTACTGGAGGCTGAGGGGCAAATAGGCGGAAAAGATTTTTTCCTTGCTTATTCGCCGGAGCGGATTGACCCTGGCAACGAAACTTTTGGTTTGCAAAATTCTGCCAAACTAGTTGCCGGCCTGACTGCCATATGCCGGTATGCTGCGCTGCAAATGTATCAGGCTCTTGGCATTGAAGTAGTTCCTGTTAGTAGCTTTGCGGTTGCAGAAATGGCAAAACTCCTGGAGAATACGTATAGAGATATAAATATCGCCTTAATAAACGAGGTGGCTCAAGTTTGTCATGCTGGCAATGTTAATATCTGGGAAGTGATCGAAGCGGCGGCAACTAAGCCGTTTGGTTTTCAGGCGTTTTACCCCGGGCCTGGAGTGGGCGGACATTGTATCCCCGTAGATAGTATTTACTATTCCTGTTGGGCTAGGGCTAACGGAGTTCCCGCAAAGCTTGCGGAACACGCCCGACTGGTTAATGCCGCGATGCCAAAGTATCTGGCAGGCAGAATCAGGGAAATATTGCAGTCTATCGGAAAAATGCTCTCTGGAAGCAATATATTGATTTTAGGTGTGACTTATAAGCAAAATATAGCTGATCTTCGCGAGTCTCCCAGTGTCGAACTAATTAAAGAGCTTCGCAGAAAGGGCTGTATCGTCTGTTTTCACGATCCTTATGTATCGGAAATCAGTATAGATTCGATACAGTTAGAGAGGATTTCCTTGCATGAAGAGGAAGTTTCGGGGCAGGACTGTGTTGTTTTAGCTGTGGCGCATAGCGCATATAATCTTGCGTGGTTGTCTGAGGTTAGTCCGCTAATTTTTGACCTGACAAATTGTATGGCAAAATTCCCGCATGAGAAAATTAAAAAACTCTAGTTATGTCGCCCTCACCCTAGCCCTCCCAGAGGGAGAGGGGATGAGATGAAGGAGAAGCCCTCACCCTAGCCCTCTCCCAGAGGGAGAGGGGATGAGATGAAGGAGAAGCCCTCACCCTAGCCCTCTCCCAGAGGGAGAGGGGATGAGATGAAGGAGAAGCCCTCACCCTAGCCCTCTCCCAGAGGGAGAGGGGAATGTTGTGGAGGGAGAGGTGATGAGCTTGAGGAAGGGACAGGCATTAGCCGCAGTAGGCGCTTGCGGCCAAAAATATCTTCTTTAAAAACCGGTTCATAACGATTGCCCCAGCGTTTCAAAGTATCTCTGATAACCCATTCTGTCAGCTCATTATAAATTTGCTTCAGATTTGTCTGGTTTTGGCTGTGCCGCCTGTGATAATATAACACTTCGTTAATCCAGTAGAATTCATAACTTTCGATTAAACGAAAAAGGATTTGTTTGTCTTCCATATAACGGCCTTCGTACGGGTCATTGATCGGCCAGCCACCGACATCTCTTAAGGCAGAAGTTCGATAAAAGCGTGGCCACTGCGAGCAGTCAGCAAGCATAAATTCATAGCGATCAGAAAATGAGCGGTTCCGCCAGATTTCACCTCTAATAATGCTGCCGTCATTATTTTGGATTACCATTTGGAGATTAGCGCTGATTAATGCCACCTTTACAGGCAGTTTTTCAGCCGCGGCCTGAAGCAGCGCAAATGTATGGGGGTGAAACCAATCATCACTGTCAAGTTGGATAGTATACGCCGTTTTGACTAAGGCCAAGCCCTTGTTTAGACTTTTTGACTGTCCGAGGTTTTCTTGATTTGCAATCAGCGTAACCCGTTTGTCTGCAAAAAAGCTTTTGGCGGCACTGATGCTGTTATCTGTTGAAGCGTCGTCAATCACAATTATCCGCCAGTATGGATATGTCTGCTGAAAGACACTGACAAGCGCTTCCGCCAGATAGCTGCCTCCATTGAAGGTAGGAAGAAGAACTGTTATGGTTGCGCTCAACTTTTCCGACCTCACTTTACAGATCGAATAAATTCACGATACCGATCGATTCGCTAAGAAAGTTGTATTCGTCAACGATTTGACCTGTGATTAATGACTCCATTCCCTGTCCGAGATCGAAGGCTACTTTCCCTTTGAACTTTGCAATATAGGCAGCTAAAATAATCGCGTTCAGCCCCGCAGCAAGCAGTGCCAGGTCAAAATCAAGCAAATCGATTTCTTTTTTGGCGCGGGGAATCTCTTCAAATTCGTGAATTTTGATAGCACCCACTATTTCAAAATCTAGTAACTTTTTTAGATTCTTGTTCATCGCGGCAGCAACTTCATCTGCATAGCCGCAAATAATGAGAATTTTTCTGCCTTTAAGCATGTGTTCAAATTTTTGCTTTTGAGAAAACATGATTACTCGCCTGATATAAGCCTCAAAAATATATTGTGGCTCTATCTTGTGATATTTCATGACTCTTTTTGTGATTTGCCCTGAATCCGGAGTATTGATCAGTAAATTGCGGCCGAGAACATCTGCCTCGCGCAATGCTTTAGCCAAAGCGTCTCTTGCGGTAAGATTCGGGAAACGGATACCACGGTGTTGATGACCTCTTCTGATTCCTAAATTTGCAACCTTAGCTTCAGCGTGTGTCATTATTTGTCTTTGTGTTAAAACTGTTTCCTGGGCTAAGACAAAGGTTTCGGTAGTTCCAAGCGAAACTACAGAGCAGGGAAGATGGTGTTCCAAAGTGTGCAAAATTTTTGTCATTAATTCGCCACTATTTAAAATCAATGCTTTATCTGACCGCCTCTCTGCGCAAAGAGTGTTGCCTGTAACTTTAGTTTACTAAATAACTATGACGGCAAAGATTAAAATTTACCTATAGTGGCGGAGGATTCTCTCTTTAGCCGAAGAATATATTTTACATTCTTCGAAACAGAGGTGTAGGCATGAGCGAATGTGCAGATTGTAAAGTGTACAAATGCTGCCAAGGGGAAAACTTTCCGACCAATTGTCCGGTTGTGAGTGAAACGGCTGCGTTGAGTAAAGCATTTGACTGTTATCATACTGAAGATTTGGAAATTGCCAGGGTGGCTGCTGTGGTAGAAATGGAAGGGCAGAGCTGTTGGCCGCGGCTGCGCGAAATTATGGAGTTTGCCGCGCGACTTAGTTATCGGAGAATCGGTCTTGCTTTTTGTGTGGGATTACGGGAGGAAGCACGCGTTTGTACAAAAATTCTTAAAAGCAATGGTTTTGAAGTTAGTTCAGCCATCTGCAAAACAGGATCTGTTGAGAAGAAAGCTATTGGCATAAATAATCAACTCAATCCTGAAAAGTACGATCCGATGTGCAACCCGATTGCGCAGGCAGCTTTATTAGAAGAAGCCGGGTGTCAATTGCATATTATTTTGGGTCTTTGTGTTGGTCATGACACATTGTTTATTAAACATGCTAAAAAGCCGGTAACTGTACTGGCAGTCAAAGACCGGGTGCTTGCCCATAACCCACTGGGTGCAATTTATGCCAGCAATTTTTACGGCAATAAATTAAGAGGAGTAATAAAAAAGAAAGACTAGTCAATAGTCTTTCTTTTTATCAATCAGTCGTTTATGCAGTTTGTCCAAGCTTGAGACATTGTTATCCCAGTACAAAGTTCGTCTTGCCTCTTGATATGTCAACCACTGGTGATCTGTATGTTCAAGAGAGATGTTTATTGCCGGCGGGTCGGCAACTTCCATTGCCAGCACTGAAACAGAGTAAGCAATACCTTGCATTTCAAAGCAAAAGACGTGGTTTAGGTCTATCAGACGCACATACATCTTCAGACCTGTTTCTTCGCCTATTTCTCGCAGAGCAGCTTCACGGTTATTTTCCGCTTCTTCAATAAAGCCGGTAACAGGCTGCCAATAGCCGCCGAGTTTCCGGTTTCTTTTCAGTAAGAGATATTTTGGTTCACTCTTATCCCATTGATATATGAAGACCATGATGCAACGTCTTGTCAGGGCGGATCACTCCCCTTTAAAAAACTGAAATGCTTAGGCAGCGTAAATATTGGCATACTAAATTTCTAAGTTCTACTATAACTGGAAAAAATCATCTAAGCAACTAATCATTTTTGCATAACACGCCTTTTCTTTAGCGCTGCTCAATGATAAAATCAAAAACAATAGAAATTGACGTAGATGCCCCCTATATAAGACGGAGGTATCATTAGAGGGACGAAAATATCCCTCACCCTAGCCCTCTCCCAGAGGGAGAGGGGATTTTTAAGCGTGTGATAAATCAAAGACGAGGAGGATTAAATTATGTTTAAAAAAGTTTTAATTGCTAATAGAGGCGAAATTGCTATTCGCATTATCCGCGCACTGCGGGAGATGGAAATCACTTCTGTGGCTGTTTACTCTGATTCGGACAAAGACAGTTTGCATGTCCTCTATGCCGATTTAGCCTATCCGTTATTTGGAGATAGGGAAATAGAAACGTATATGGATATCGAAAAAATTATTAGATTGGCAAAGAATGTAGGTGCTGATGCGATTCATCCCGGTTATGGGTTTTTGTCTGAGAAAGAAGAGTTTGCGAAGGCTTGTGAGGAGGCCGGCATCGTTTTCATCGGGCCAAAAAGTAAGGTAATCGGCTTGATGGGCAACAAAATCGCGGCCAGAAAGTTAATGATTGCTTCCGGAGTGCCTGTTGTTCCCGGCACGGAAGAGGCCGTTTCCGATCCGGAAAAAGCGTGGAAAATTGCCGGAGAAATCGGTTATCCCGTCTTGATTAAAGCTGCTGCCGGCGGCGGGGGGGTAGGGATGCGGGCGGTACATAAAGAAGAGGATTTCCCCGCTATGCTTGAGAGAGCACAACAGCAAGCAGGTTCTGTTTTTGGGGATGCCTCTGTTTTTATAGAAAAATATATGGACCAGCCCCGCCATATTGAATTCCAGTTGCTTGCCGATAACTACGGTAACATGGTCCATCTTGGAGAAAGAGAGTGTTCTATTCAGCGTCGCTACCAAAAAATTATCGAAGAGTCACCGTCAACCGCTCTTACGCCGGAAATAAGGCAGAAAATGGGAGAAGTAGCATTGGCTGCCGGCCGTGCCGTCAATTATACAGGCGCAGGAACAATTGAATTTATTTACAGTAACGGAGATTTCTATTTTCTGGAAATGAACACACGCATCCAAGTAGAGCATCCTGTGACGGAAATGTTGACAGGCGTTGATTTGGTCAAGTCGCAAATCAGGATAGCTGCCGGTCATCCGCTGTCTTTCGGGCAAGAGGATATCAGGTTTAACGGTCATACCATCGAGTGCCGTATATGCGCGGAAGATCCTTTAAATGGTTTTTCGCCTTCTCCCCATAGAATAAAGGGTTATCGTTCCCCTGGCGGTTTCGGTATCCGTATCGACTCCGGTGTACATCTTAACTATGAAATACCGACTCACTATGATTCTATGATTTCTAAGCTCTTAGCTTGGGGAAACGACAGGGACGAAGCCATCGCACGGATGAGGCGCGCTTTGCGTGAGTACATTATTATCGGGCCTAAAACGAATATTCCTTATTTAAGGGCAGTGATGGATAGCGCAGTCTTTATGCGCGGACAAATAAATACCAAGTTTGTTGAAGAACATACACACCTCTTTGAAGATGCAAGAATTTTAGTTGCCAAAGATGAAGCAATCCACAAAAAGCTGTCCGGTTTGCTGAAAGCGCATTAATTTTGCATTTCAGCTATATCTTCAATTGGGAGTTAAAGAATAGGGGTACGGTCGAAATATAAATTTGCGTTTTGCCATTTCTCTGCGAACAAAAGCATCTTGCCATGTGTCGCGCAGCGTGCCGGAGTTTGATTTGCTTTTCTGGTAGATAAATCGAAAATATTTGTTGAGCTCATCTTGCAATTGTTGATTGTCGCTTTCTTCATACAGCAATAAAGCTGCGCTTAAGCCGGCGCTGCCTGAGCGATAAAGCACAATCGTATCAAATTCGTCAAGTGTGCCTGAAAGATAGCGGTTTGCGTTGTAGTTAACGACCAGAGCGTCAGTATTAATAATGCAGAGCAGGCAAAGCAGCGCTGTGCCGGTAAACGCAGCAAGGCGCATGACGGAAAACTGTCTTCTTTGCCGTACTGCTATCGCTCCGAACACTATGGCAAGAAAGATAAGAAAGACACCCGGCAGCAGTCGCTGCACTGTCAGTCCGAAGATGGCGATATATAACGCCAATTTGCTGAAGGCGGTAGCGATTAGCACGAGCGTAAGTGCTGCAAGCAAGGCGTTTAGCACTTGGGGCGCCATGCTTTGACGTTTAGATATTTTAATGCCTAACTGCGTACTGCTTATAACAAATAAATTAATTACGGCGATAGTGCATAATTCAAAAAAACCGCGGCGGGCAAATTCGGCATACGACTCCCAGCCGGGCGGCACGACACCTCGGAAGGCAGAGAATAAGTAGGGCAGTTGACTTAAGATAAAGGTAATGTAAAGCGCATTTAATAATAGCAGCAAAGTAATGACAGTGTCTGACGGAAGCTTGCGCAAATTGTTTACGGAAGCTTCTGCGATTTGAAGATTATAACTCCTGTCATAGATGCTGCCTGTCAATAAGCCAAAAATATATGCTGCGGCGGGGATAGAAAGGATCATTTGTATAAGCAGCTCAGTATCTATTTCCCCCAGACGATCCAGTTGTGGTTGCAGGTAGCGCAGCAGAGCCGTAAAACCTCCGGCATCGGCTCGCATGAGCAGTGGTCCGACGACAGAGATGATTACTGCGGCTAATAATACACCAAGTATTATCGGCAAATGTTCGCTTGTTATTTTTTTTTGCTTTTTACCTGCTGCCGCCAGACTATAATATTGAGCGGAGAAATATTTAAATGGGGTGTAAACGATGCCGTATAACAGATCAAGCGGCAGCCAATCGCTTGTTTTGCCGCGCAAAGTCGCGTCCGCGGCTGTCCACACCCAGTAGATAGCAACACCGAGCAACAGCAGGGAACGCAAACCAAAGACGCTTTGCGCCGGCCATAGCGAGAAACTGAGCGCGGTAAACAGCAGGATAGCAAACCAGAACCAGCTTTCGCCGGTTATGCTTTTTCTTTTATGCCGCAGGTAGAACAGCACGACTGCTACGAACAGAGCTGTATAAAGCGACACACCCCAGCCTTGAAAGTAGAAAAAGACCCAGCGGATAAACAGAAACGCCAGCAAAAAAACTGCATAAGCCAGTAACTCATCAGCTCTGTCCGGTTGAAATGACTTGCCTTTAAGTGATGATTTTGTTAAATTTGTTAAATCATTAGCAGGAACTTCTTCGTGAATCTTCATTTTAGGACCTCCTACTCGAATTTTTCAGAACTATACTCGAGAATGTCGCCTGGCTGGCAGTCAAGCTCACGGCAGATGGCCTCAAGTGTAGAGAAGCGAACAGCTTTCGCTTTGCCCGTTTTGAGAATAGACAGATTGGCTTGGCTGATCCCGATTTTTTCGGCAAGGTCGCCTGAGGAGATTTTGCGCTTGGCCATGACCACGTCCAGATTAACGATAATTGGCACGCTGTTCACTCCTACACAGTATAGTCGGCTTCGCGCTGAAGCTCCACGCCCAGCGCGACCACATTCTTTATTACCCGCACAATTAAACCCATAAATCCAGCCGGTATCGCTACTAATAACCAGGGGAAGTAGTAGAGGGTAGAGATAAAGCAAACGGCAGAGCCGGCAAAGCAGCTCCAGGAGATACGGCGCAGGAGGTCAACATTTTCCGGCAGAAACATCTGCCTCGCCGATATGTGCCGCAGCAGACGAAACAAACTGTATAGCAGCAGCGCTGCCGGTAAGCTGCCGCTGTAAATAGTTGAAAAAAAATACGTTTCTGTTCCATGCAATTCCGCCTGGGAAAAGCCAATTAACCATTTAACAAGTGAGTTGGCAAAAACAACAACAGCCAGGAGCGCTGCCGAAAAGAGCATGACACAAAACTGGCTGAGCAAAACTGATCTTCTGTTATTCCACATGCTAAACTCCTCCCTAAATTAGATTACTTGATCCAATAACAGCATAGCATCATATTTATCGTAAAGCAATGCTTTTTTATCGAATAACGATAAATATTTAGCACGCTTGCCCTCACCCTAACCCTCTCCCAGAGGGAGAGGGGAATAGTTCACGCGGCTGCGGCAGCACAAAAGACCCCTCACCCTAACCCTCTCCCAGGGGGAGAGGGGAGGGTGAGGGGAGAGGGTCTTGAAATAGTCCTGGAATAACTCGGATAATGTTCTGCCCGCGTCTGAGCTTAATTAAGGTATGCTCTTTGCATTTAGTGCAAAAACTAGCAGCGAGACGGGGTGAACAAATGTGAGTTATTTTGACGCTGTGGTGGTGGGAGCAGGTCCGGCCGGCTCAACAGCAGCTTTGCAAATGGCAAGAAACGGTTTGCGCGTGGCTCTTTTTGAGCGCGGTAGTTATCCAGGCAGTAAGAATATGTTTGGTGGAGTATTGTATACTGAATCTACAGCGCAAATTGTGCCGGAGTTCTGGAACGAAGCGCCGCTTGAACGAATTGTCACCCGCGATACGCTCTTTTTCCTAGATTATGATTCGGCGGTCGAACTTGGTTTTACAGGCTTGCGTTTCGGCAAGGCTCCTTTTAATAAGATTACTGCCATGCGTCCTCATTTTGACAGATGGCTGGCAAAAAAAGCAGTCGAGGCCGGTGTCGTGCTGCAAACCGGCACTTTGGTACGCCGGCTTCTTTATGAAAAGAAAACTATCGGACGGGGAGCTGTCTGCGGTGTTACCCTTGATGACGGCTCAAGTGTGCAGGCTGATTTGGTGATTCTAGCCGAAGGAGTGTCAGCCTTTTTGACAAAAGAAGCCGGCCTTGCCAAAGCTATTTCTGCCAAGCAGCTAAGTCTTTGGGTGCGTGAGGTTATTTCTTTGCCCAAAGAAAAAATCGAAGATCGCTTTCATTTGGAAAATAACGAAGGGGCGGTCTTAGCAATGCTTGGGCATCCGACAACTCAAACCATCGGGCTGGCGGGTATCTTTACAAATCGTGAGTCTATATCCTTATCGCTTGGAGTGTCGCTTGATAAAATCGCTCAAAACCGCTTAATTTTGCCTGATTTACTAACGCGTCTTAAAAATCACCCCTACATCCGCCGACTGATTGCCGGTGGTAAAAGCGAATCTTATGCCGCGCATCTGATTCCTCTGGGAGGCAAATCGGCTCAGCCAAAATTTTATGCGGATGGTTTGCTGGTAGCCGGTGATGCGGCCGTAATGATTAGCGGCCGCCGCGGCAGTGACTTGGCTATGCTTTCCGGCAAGGCCGCGGCTGAAACAGCCATCCACGCACGTTCAAAGCATGATTTTTCCGCTAATATTTTAAAGGGATATGAAAAAAGGTTGGCAGGCAGTTTTTATATGAAAAATATTAAAAAAGCTGCCGATACAGTCAGTTATTATGCTGAAAAGAGCGATTCAGATTATCTTATCAATACGACAATCAACGAGCTGGCTTACGAATTTTTCCGCGCCGGAATGGATACCGACGAAGAAAAAATCGCTAAAATGGCTAATCTTGTGTTAAATAAACAATCACAGGCTAAAACAATGTTTGATCTTTATGCGGGCTTAAGAAACTGGGGTGTGATGTAATGGGCGGAGAGGATTATTTGCGGTTGCTCAAAATTACCCCGGATTGTAAAAGCCATATAATCATCAAAGATACGGATCGTTGTAAAATTTGTGTTTCAAAGGACTGTTTGTTTGTCTGTCCTTCTGCCGTCTTTGTTTGGGATGAAGAGCGGCAAAAACCGGATGTTCTTTGGCGGCGTTGCCTGGAATGCGGAGCGTGTGAGCCTACATGTCCGGAAAACGTGGAATATAGACATCCTCGGGGAGGTTTTGGTGTCGTTTATTTTCTTTGAATGGATCGTTTAGCAGTACCTCTTTTTCTAGACACACAAACGGACGTAGTGTATAATTAGGCTATTATTTAAGCGGCTAACTAGAAATATTAAGCTGTTTTATTTGTTTTTGGGGGGGAAAGAGGTTGAGCAGACTGACATTGTATGATACTACCCTGCGGGACGGGTCGCAACGGGAAGGGATTTCTTTCTCCGTCAGTGACAAAATAAAAATTACACAAAGACTGGATGTTTTCGGGATAGACTATATCGAAGGAGGCTGGCCTGGTTCCAACCCGAAGGATATAGAGTATTTTAATAAAATTAGGCAATATGAACTAAAACATAGTAAAATTTCTGCGTTTGGCAGCACGCGCCGCGCCGATGTTCGCGTGCAAGACGACATAAATATTCGTGGGTTGCTGGCTGCGGAAACAGAAGTAGTAACTATCTTCGGCAAATCTTGGGACTTTCATGTGACAGACGCTATCGGGACGACGCTGGCAGAAAATCTGAATATGATCCGTGACTCCGTCGGCTATTTAAAATCTTTGGGACGGGAAGTAATTTATGATGCGGAGCATTTTTTTGACGGCTTCCATTTTAATCCGGAGTATGCCATGGATACCATTAAGGCGGCGGAGGAAGCAGGAGCTGATATTGTGGTGCTGTGCGACACAAATGGCGGGCTCATGCCTTTTACGCTCCAGCGAGTGCTTCGTCAGGTAAAAGCTGAAATTGGTGTAAAGTTAGGTATTCACACTCATGATGATGCCGGGATGGCGGTTGCCAACTCTGTAGTCGCGTCTGAAATGGGGATTAAACAGGTTCAAGGCACTATAAACGGCTATGGCGAGCGTTGCGGAAACGCTAATCTTTGTACTATTATCCCCAACCTACAGTTGAAATTGAATATGGTGATAATTCATCCGGCTCAACTAGAGGAACTTACCTCTTTATCTCGTTTTGTAGCGGAACTTGCCAACCTTGCTCCACAGGAGCAGCAGCCCTACGTAGGAGAAAATGCTTTTGCTCATAAAGGTGGCATTCATGTGGATGCGGTGTTAAAGCATGCACATACTTATGAGCATATTCAGCCACAGCTCGTGGGCAATAGTCGGCGCATCTTGGTATCGGAGCTCTCCGGCAAAAGCAGCGTGCTCTATAAAGCAAAGAAGAAAGATTTAGATCTTTCAAAAGACACACCGCAGACGAAAGCCGTCCTGGACAAGGTAAAGGAGCTCGAATATCTTGGTTATCAGTTCGAGGCAGCGGAGGCTTCTTTCGAGTTGCTAATTTGGAAAGCATTTAAGGTACATCAGCCGCTTTTTGAATCACTCGGTGTCCGAACCATTGTGGAGAAAAGGGGCGAGAATGGTGATATTCTCTCTGAAGCTACTGTAAAAGTTCGTATTGGTAACCAGGAGTTTCTCACGGCAGGGGAAGGAAACGGTCCGGTGAACGCACTTGACCAAGCGCTGCGCAAAGCGTTGGAGCAAGTGTACCCGGAGATTAAACATTTTCAGTTAGTCGACTACAAAGTGCGTGTTTTAGACGGCAAAGACGGTACCGGTGCCAAAGTGCGTGTGTTGATTGAAACGCGCGATGAACGTAAAAAAAGGTCTTGGGGCACTGTGGGCGTTTCGCCAAATATTATCGAAGCCAGTTGGCATGCCTTAGTAGAAAGTGTCGAGTATGGTTTGTTGATTTCCAATAAAACAAAAATGAAAGAACTGCGCAAAGCGGTGCAGCAGTTTAGAACGGAAGGGTAGTTCATGGATAGTGGTTTACGGGGGTTAGCTACAGGTATTGGCAGTCTGCCGCATAAAGATGTGAAACCGGCTCTGGATGTTATCTTCAGCCATCTGCCGGAGATACCCCATTGGCCACAGCTGCCTGCGGCCGGTGAGGAGGAAGGTTTTATCCGTCAGTATTTGCGGCCGTTGTTGGAACGGCAGTTGGTGGTGGAAACTCCGTCTCGCTCACCCTATTTCGCTACCGATGCTGCCGACTGGCTGGATCGTCTTACCGCCTTTTACAGTGAAGTCTTGACTGAAATAAATCCGGACGCGTCAGCAGACTTTGGCTTATCAGAATCTGCGGCAGCAGGCTTTTACTCATTTCTCTCTCACCACCTTCGCCAGCCATCAACCCGTTATCTTAAAGGGCAACTGGTAGGCCCTGTAACCATGGGTTTCCAGGTGACAGACGACAAATTACAGCCGGCGTTTTATCTGGATGAGCTGCGCGATGTACTCGTAAGGACGTTGGCATTACAGCTTCGTTGGCAGGCGCGTACCTTAAAAACACATGGTTTGCCGGTTTTGCTTTTTATTGATGACCCCGGGATTTGCGGTTACGGCCAATCTGCTTTTGTTGGTCTCTCCCGCGAAGCCATTCAGGAGAGTTTGCAGCCGTTGATTGAAGCTGCCCACGATGAAGGAGTGTCTGTTGGTGTTCATGCCTGCGCCGGTTTAGATTGGTCATTACTTTTTGAGTTGCCTTTTGATATTGTAAACATAGATGTTTACCATTACTTTACCTCACTGCTTTTATACGCTTCAGAGTTTAACCGGTTTCTCTCCCGCGGCGGCGCTTTAGCCTGGGGTCTGGTTCCCACCTCCGAGCAGATAGAACAAGAGACGGCCGAAACGCTGCTTGACCGTTTGGCAGGATATTTTTCTCTCCTGGAGAAAAAAGGCGTAGACTCTGAGTTAATGCGAAAACAATTGCTTTTTACTCCAAGTTGCGGCACCGGTACCCTTTCTGAACAGCAAGCGGAAAAGGTTTATGACCTTTTGGAGCAAATCAGCAAAAAATATCGAGGATAAGCGGCAGCGAACCGAAGGTGAGTGCTACGATGCGATTTAAACATTTACTAATGGAACTGGTCCCTTATTGGCCGCGAGTTTTAGTCGCCGCATTTTCTGCCCTGGTGGTACTGGCGCTAAACTTACTGATCCCACAATTTATTCGGGTGGTGATCGACGAGGCTTTATTGGGGGGGCGGTTTTTTCTTTTGCTCTGGATTGCCGTGGGTATTGTGCTTGTTACACTGATTAAAGGTATTTTTGCCTTTTTTGAGCGTTATCTTATGGAAAAGGTTGCGCAAAAGATTATCTACGCTTTGCGTAACCGTTTGTATGTCCATCTGCAGCAGCTCCCCTTTTCCTTTTATGAAGCTACACCGACTGGACAAATAATGAGTCGCGTTACTGCTGATGTCGATATGCTTAAACGCTTTTATGGCTTTGGCATTATGCACCTTTTCCAAGGGATAGTTACTTTTTTGGGTGTGGCTATTGTGATTTTTTCGATGCATTGGCGTTTAGCCGCGCTGACTGTGCTGACGCTGCCCATTACTGTGATGGCTATTTATAGCTTTAGCAAGAAAGTGGGGCCGGCTTACTTGGCTATTTTGGAGCAATTGGCTAACATGACGTCTGTGTTACAGGAGAACATCAGTGGGATTAGGGTGGTTAAGTCATTTGGACGGGAAGCAGAGGAAGGCGATAAGTTTAACAGACAAAATCTCATGCTATTGAAAAAGAATCTGATTGCTGTCCGCATTTGGGCATATTACTTCCCTTTTTTAAGCTTTCTTACCGGTTTGTCTGCTGCCGCAATTCTTTGGTACGGTGGCCGTGAGGTGGTTTTGGGTCATTTATTGCTAGGGGAATTAATTGCTTTCAATAGTTATCTCTTTATGCTCGTGATGCCGCTGCGCATGCTGGGTTGGGTGGTTAATTTGTCGCAACGTGCCCTCACCGCAGCTCGGCGTGTCTTTGAGCTGTTAGCAACCGAACCCGGTATTGCCGATGCTCCCACTGCGTGCGAATTAACCTCGGTGAGCGGCAAAATTGATTTTCATGAGGTAAGTTTTGCTTACAGAGAAGGTGTAGAGGCGCTTAGAAATATTTCCTTTAGTGTGGCACCGGGGCAAACGGTGGCGATTGTGGGCAGCACCGGTTCAGGCAAAACTACACTGGTCAGCTTGATACCCCGTTTCTATGAGCCTGCCGCTGGCGTAATAGCTATTGACGATAATGATATCCGCAGCTATACTTTGCAGTCTTTGCGCCGTGCCGTGGGCTTTGTTTCCCAGGAAACCTTCCTTTTTTCAGAAACTATTGCCAAAAACATCGGTTATGGCGATGCTCTAGCCGGGCGCGATGCGATTGAATCAGCCGCCAAGGCGGCACAGATCCATGACTTTATTATCAGTCTTCCTCAAGGTTATGATACTTTGGTGGGAGAAAGAGGCGTTAACCTCTCCGGCGGACAGAAACAGCGCTTAGCTATCGCCCGCGCCTTGTTAAAGAATCCGAAGATCCTCATTCTTGATGATTACACCTCTAGTGTGGACGCGCATACAGAGTATTTAATCAAGCAAGCATTAGCCACATTGATGAAAGGAAGGACATCGTTTGTCATTGCCCAACGGATTGCTACTGTAGTAGCAGCTGATTTGATTCTGGTGATGGACGGCGGAGAAATTGTCTCTCGGGGTACCCACAAGGAACTACTGGAGACAAGTTTGCTCTACAGGGAAATTTATGATCTTCAGCTTGGCGGTAAGAGCGTGGCTTGTGAAAGGAGTGATGCGTGATGGATCACATGATTCACCAGTCTCAGACTGTGGACCAAGCTACCCCCATTGACCCTAAAATTCTCCGCCGACTCTTTTCCTACATCGTTCCCTTTCGCGGCACGGCAGTTTTGGCGCTGGGATTGATGGCCTTTTCCTCTTTGACCACGTTGGCCGGACCCTACATCGTTAAAGTCGCCATTGATACCGCAATTGCCGGCGGTGATTTGTCTCGACTTAATCAGTTGGTCTTTTTGTTTCTCTTGGCGCATTTTTTGAATTGGCTTACTTCGTTTGGTCAGCAATACTTAATGGCGTTTGTGGGGCACAACGCCATCTACTCGTTGCGGAGGCAGCTTTTTAATCATCTGCAGAAAATGCCGTTTGGCTTTTTTGATAAGCAACCGACCGGACGGATAATGTCCCGTGTAACTAATGACACGGAAGCACTGACGGAAATGATTTCCGGGGGCATCTCACACGTTGTGGGTGACACGCTGCTTTTGCTTGGTATTATTGTGATTATGTTGAGAGAGGATTGGCGGCTGGCGCTGCTTACCTTTACCACACTGCCGTTGCTTTTTTTGACCGCCACTTATTTTCGCAACCGGGTGCTTCGCGCTTATCGGACAGTGCGGGAAAAAATAGCCGATGTGAACAGCAATTTACAGGAGAGCATCTCCGGTGTGCGTGTAACCCAGTCTTTTACCCGGGAGGAGGAAAATTCCAGCCGCTTTGACCAAGTGAACATGGAAAGCTTTGCGGCAAATATGTATGCCATTCGTTTGTTTTCCGTTTTTCTGCCTTTCATTGAAGTTATTGGTGCTCTGGGGATTGCTATTGTCCTTTGGTACGGTGGCAACCAGGTAATACAGGCTGCGATACCCATTGGGACTCTTTATCTTTTTTTAGATTATACCGCCCGCTTTTATGCGCCGATTAGGGATTTGTCTCAAGTATACAACAGTCTTCAATCAGCATTGGCAGCCGGCGAAAAAATCTTTGCGATTATAGACTCAGAACCGGAACAGGATCGCGCAAATGCTCTTGAATTACCTGCTGTTAAAGGGGAGCTGAAATTTGAGGCGGTCCGCTTTGCATATGAAAAAGAACAAGAGGTGCTAAAGGGCGTCAGTTTTATGTTGCGTGCCGGTGAAACGCTGGCGGTCGTCGGTCCGACCGGCGCAGGCAAGACCACCATCGTTAATCTGCTCTGTCGCTTTTACACCGCCACTTCCGGGCGCATTTTGCTGGATGGGCATGATATTGCAAATGTCAGCATTTCTTCTCTGCGCAGGCAAATGGGCTTGGTTTTGCAGGATACATTTTTATTTAATGGCACTATCCGGGAGAATATTCTCTACGGTAAACCGGAAGCTGCGGAAGAAGCTGTGATTGCGGCGGCTAAAGCTGTCCATGCTCACTCTTTCATTATGGCCCTGCCCCAGGGGTATGATACTGTTGTCAATGAACGGGGCAGTCTGCTTTCGGCAGGCCAGCGACAATTGATTGCTTTTGCCAGAGCGCTTTTACGTGACCCGGCTATTCTGATTTTAGACGAAGCCACCGCCAGTGTAGATACACGCACGGAGGCGCAAATCCAGGATGCTCTGAAGATACTTTTAAAAGACCGCACTTCGATTATCATTGCCCACCGTCTTTCCACAGTGGAGTTTGCCGATAAAATTATTGTGCTGGAAGAGGGCTGTATCACCCAAGAAGGTACACATCAGGAGCTGGCTGGCTTGCCGGGGCTATATCGCGAGCTTTTGCAAAGAACGCAGTAAGTGTTAGATCTTTTCTTTTAGGGATAATATAATTAGAGGAAAATAGGAAAGAACGGGGAAGATGTTTGTTGTCATTGTTTACAGAATGGGGGGGTCTTTTTGGAGCTTAAACGATTTTTAAAAGATATTTGCGAAGCACCCGGCGTATCCGGCTACGAGGAATACGTGGCTAAGATAGTCAGAGCGGCGTTTTGTTCGCATGTCGACGAAGTAAGACAAGACCGGATGGGCAATGTGGCTTTCTTTAAAAAAGGCAGCGGCAGCGGTGAGAGGCGTCCACGTATTCTTTTAGCTGCTCACATGGATGAGATTGGTTTAATGGTTACCAAAATTGAAGAAGGCGGCTTCTTGCGCTTTTCCGCCGTTGGCGGGATTGACCCGCGTACCATTGTGGGGCAAGAAGTAATCCTCTTTGGCAGAGAAAAGCTTCCCGGGGTTATTGGTGTAAAGCCGCCGCATCTGACTTCTGCCGACGAACTTGGCAAAGGACATAAAATGGAAGACTTACATATTGATATAGCGTTGACGGAAGAAAGAGCGAGAAAGCTGGTAGCTGTAGGTGATTTGGCGCTGATTCGCCGTGAATTTATTCAGCTTGCCGGCAACACTGTGGCTGCTAAAGCGATGGATGATCGTGCGGGGGTGGCTGTGCTGCTTGCCTGCCTGCAGGAGTTGGAACGTTTGCGGCACGCTGCGGATGTTTATGCTGTGGCGACTGTGCAAGAAGAGGTGGGTGTCCGCGGCGCGGCGATGGCAACATATGGCATAGTTCCCGATATTGGCATCGCAGTCGATGTGACACATGCGGAAATGCCCGGCGTTCTGGAGCATGAAGCATGCAAGCTCGGCAAAGGACCGGGCATCACTGTAGGACCCAATATCCACCCAAAAATTAGTGAGGAAATCATCCGAGTCGCCAAGGAATACCGACTGCCGTACCAATTGGAAGCTTTTCCTGGACCTACAGGAACCGACGCTCGCGCTATCCAGGTGACACGTGGTGGGATCCCAACCGGACTAATCTCAATTCCTTTACGCTATATGCACACATCTGTGGAGCTTTTGGATATGGATGATCTTAAACTTTCCGGCCGGCTACTGGCTTATTTCATAGCTGGCGTCGATTTGTCATTTGTGGAGGGATTGTCATGTTGTTAAAACGACTCTCTGAAGCGAGCGGCGTTTCCGGTGACGAAGCCGAAGTGCGTTCACTCTTAAAAGAAGAATTGTCTCTTCACGTGGAACAGGTTACAACTGATGCGCTTGGCAATCTTTATTTAAAAAAGGGGATAGGTCGCAAACCGCGCGTAATGGTGGCTGCCCATATGGATGAAGTCGGTCTAATGGTGGTTGGTTATGAAAAAAGCGGCTTATTGCGAGTCGTTAAAGTAGGCAGTATTGACGACCGCGTTTTAGCCTCTAAAGTGGTGGCCGTAGGAAAGGATCGTGTCCCGGGAGTTATCGGCGCTAAAGCCGTTCATTTGCAAAAGCCGACTGAACGGACTAAAGCGATTGAGATTAGCAATCTCTATATTGACATTGGTGTGCGCAGCCAGGAGGAAGCGGAAAAACTGATAAAAATCGGCGAATATGCGACTTTTACTGTTACGGTAAGGGAAGCGGGAGATAACTGCCTAATCGGCAAAGCTTTTGACAATCGCGCAGGTTGTGCAATCCTGGCGGAACTGCTAAAAGAAGATTTTAACCTGGAGTTAAACGCCGTGTTTACTGTCCAAGAGGAAGTAGGTTTGCGGGGTGCCGGTGTGGCAGCCTATAGTCTTCATCCTGATCTGGCACTGGTGATAGAAACAACTGCCGCCGCCGATGTGGTGGGCAGCAAAGAAGCCTCCTATGTTACAAAGCTCGGTGACGGCCCTGCCATTACACTGATGGATTCAACATATATGGCACCGCAACTAATTGTGGACTTAGTGGCCGAAACGGCTGAAAATCTGGCTATCCCTTATCAGTTTAGGCGACTTACTACAGCCGGAACCGATGCGGGTATTATTTCCCAGACACATTCCGGCATACTTAGCGCTGTAATCTCCGTCCCTTGCCGCTATCTTCATTCACCCGCATCGATCATCAATATGGAAGATTGGCAAAACACACTGCGCTTGACCAGGGGAATCTTAAACAGTATAGCAGAAGGAGGGTTGCGTCTTGCAGGAACTGCTTAAAAAATTGAGTGAGACTTATGGGCCGTCAGGCAGGGAAGAGCAAATCGCCCGGGTTATCCGTGAAGAAATCAAAGATTATGTTGACGAGACTTTCACTGACAACATGGGCAATCTCTATGCGGTGAAAAAAGGAAGCGGCACGAAAATAATGGTAGCCGCACATATGGATGAAATCGGCATGATTGTCACCCATATTGATGATAAAGGATTTTTGCGATTTAGTAATGTGGGAGGTCTTTCTCCTCATGTGCTCCTGGGTCAACGGGTGGTTTTCGCAAATGGCAGCCAAGGAACCATTGGGATGGAAAAAATTGAAGAAATCGGCAAGTTGACACTGGAGAAACTCTATATAGATATTGGAGCCACAAGTAAAGATGATGCCAGAAAGTACGTCAAGGTAGGAGATATTGCCACCTATCATCGTGAAGCGACAGTAACGGGCAGGCGCATCATCGGCAAAGCGATGGACAATCGCGCAGGATGCGCAGTTCTGATCAAAGCTATTCAGGGTTTGGCTAAAACAGATAACGAAATTTATGCCGTTTTCACTTCTCAGGAAGAAGTAGGTTTGCGCGGCTCCCGGATTTCTACCTATCGGATCAATCCAGATTTGGGTTTGGCTGTTGATATCACAATGGTAGGAGATACGCCGGAGGCGCCTACGATGGATGTTTCCCTGGGAAAGGGTCCAACCGTTAAGATTAAGGACGCTTCGGTTATTTGTCATCCACGCCTTAAAGAAAAGCTCAGCGAAATAGCTGAAAAGAATGAAATCCCCTACCAGTATGAAGTGCTTATAGCGGGTGGGACAGATGCTGGCGCTATCCACCTGACGAAAGAAGGGATTCCTGCCGGAGTTATATCCGTGCCCTGCCGTTACGTTCATACGCCGGGAGAAATGGTAGACTTAGACGATTTGGACCATGCTGTTAAATTATTAAAGGCTTTTTTATCTGCCCCCCTTGAGATGAGAGAAATCTTTCCTTGCCACCTGGAATAGCTTATGCTACAATTGGGCTGCGGGCGGCATTGTTTAGACAAGTTGCACCTTAGTGTTTAGTGACACAGTTAAGACAAAATGAGAGATTCCCAAATACTGCTTGGATCCAAACACGGACCGGGACGGAAAGGGCGGGAGTAAGTATTTAATTGCCTTCTGACCTAGTCAGAGGGCATTGTTAATTGCCGGGGAAATTTTTCACAAGGAGGCAGCTTATGCGTATTGCTATTATCGGCGCCGGCAACGTCGGAACAGCTTTGGCCGTTCTCTTCCAGGCTGCCGGTCATCAGCTCAGCGGAATTGCCAGTCAGAGCGCTGCCTCGGCTGCTTTAGCAGCACAGCGTGTAAACGCAGCCTACGACACAGATCCTCTGGCATTTACCAGGCAAGCTGAAGTTGTTTTTCTTACAACTCCCGACAGAGTCGTGGCGGAGGTCTGTGAGCGGATTGCTTCTCAAAACGGTTTCTCTGCCGGCGCCATCGTCGCACATACGAGCGGCGCTCACAGCTCCGATATCCTTGCAAGCGCAAGTTTAAACGGCGCATATCCTCTATCTTTTCATCCGCTGCAGACATTTGCTAATCCTGATGCTGGCATTCAGAATCTTCCCGGCTCATTTATAACCGTGGAAGGGCACGAGGAAGCATTGCCAATTGCCCGTCAACTGGTGGAAGATTTAGGCTGCAAACCGCTTGAAATACCTACCGCCTCAAAGCCGCTTTATCACGCTGCCGCCTGCATAGCGTGCAATTATTTGACAACTTTACTTGAAGAAGCGCTGCGGGTCATGGAAGCTGCCGGTGTCCGCAGAGAAGACGGATTGCCGGCTCTCTATCCCCTAATTGAGGGAACATTAAATAATATTAAACGGGTGGGACCAACCAGGGCTCTTACAGGACCTATCGCTCGCGGCGACGCATCTACGGTAAAAATCCATCTTTCCGCGCTGGAAAGGAAACTGCCGGAGGTAATACCTCTCTATAAAGTTCTCGGATTGGCAACTGTAGATTTGGCAACTGTCAAAGGAACACTTTGCGAACCGGAGCGTCAAAAACTTTTGGAATATCTTGGAGGTGACGTATAGTGACTAAACGGATTACAACTCTAACGCTTGGCGGCATGAAGGAAAACAAAGAGAAGATAACTATGGCGACTGCTTATGATTACTCTTCCGCCAAGGTTGCGGACGAGGCTGGGATTGAGATGATTCTGGTCGGAGATTCACTTGGCATGGTAGTGCTGGGCTATGAAAATACATTAAGCGTTACACTAGATGAGATGATTCATCACGGCAAAGCGGTAGTGCGCGGTGTCAAACGGGCAATGGTTGTTATCGACTTGCCTTTTATGACTTACCAAATCACAAAAGAAGACGCCCTGCGCAGTGCCGGCCGGGCAATCCAGGAAACAGGCGCTCCTGCTGTGAAGTTAGAAGGCGGAGAAGATATGGCAAAAACTGTAGAGAAAATTGTTCGAGCCGGTATTCCCGTAGTGGGTCATATCGGCCTTACTCCTCAATCGGTCGGCCAGATGGGAGGATTTCTCGTTCAGGGCAAGAATGAACGTATGGCGAGACAATTATTAAAAGACGCGCTGGCTCTTGAAGATGCCGGCGCCTGTGCGGTGGTGCTGGAAGGGATCCCCTGGCAACTAGGCCAGCTGATTACCGAAAAAATTACTATTCCCACGATTGGTATCGGCGCCGGAGTATATTGTGACGGGCAGGTACTGGTCTATCATGATATTCTTGGCTTGCAAACAGAACTGAGTCCAAAGTTTGTAAAACAATTCGGTCAGTTTTATCATCCGATGCTGGAGGCTATGCGTGCCTATGCCAAAGAAGTAAAAGATGCCTCTTTCCCTGCTTTGGAACATAGCTTTACGATGGATGAAAACATCATCGAGAAATTAAGGGAGAAGTATTAATGGAAATAATCCGGGAGATTAGCATCCTGAGAGCGCGCATAAAAGAAGCCCGTTCTCAGGGCAAAGCGGTCGGCCTCGTTCCCACTATGGGCTGTCTGCATCAAGGCCATTTGACTCTCCTCGACAAAGCTAAAGCAGAAAACGGCTTAACAATCCTTAGTATTTTTGTAAACCCTCTTCAGTTCGGTGTCGGTGAAGATTATGAAGAATATCCGCGTTGCCTCGAAAGCGATGCGCTTCAGGTTGAAAAAGCGGGCGGCCACATAATCTTTGCACCCACCATTAAAGAAATGTATCCTGAAGGGTATGCCACTTTTATAGACGTGGAACGCTTAACGGCAGGGCTTTGCGGTGCTTCACGCCCCCATCACTTTCGCGGCGTTACCACGGTTGTAGCAAAACTTTTTAATATTGCCACACCGGATAATGCCTACTTTGGACAAAAAGATGCTCAGCAGGCATTGGTGATTCAAAGGATGGTTAAGGATCTTAACATGGATGTATTGATTCATATTATGCCTACCGTCCGTGAGGCAGACGGTTTGGCTATGAGTTCGCGTAACAGCTACCTCTCTGCCGCAGAAAGAAAGGCAGCGCTTGTTCTCTCCCAAACACTCAGGCAAGTTGCGGAAAAAATCGAAGGCGGGCAAAGGGACGCGGCAGCTATACAGTCCTTTATTGTCGAGCAAATTTCACTTGAACCTATGGCAACTATTGATTATGTTGCCATAGTCGATACAGAAGAAATAAGACCGGTAAAAGAAATATGCGGCCGCATACTTATTGCCTTGGCCGTCCGCTTTGGCAAAACCCGCTTAATTGACAACATCATTCTGGAGGTTTAACTAATGCAGCGTACAATGTGTAAATCAAAAATCCATAGAGCGACCGTTACCGACGCAAACTTGAATTATGTCGGCAGTATAACTATTGACGAGGATCTGATGGATGCGGCTGACCTGCTTCCCTACGAACAGGTTCAGATTGTTAACAATAATAATGGCGCACGCTTTGAAACATACATCATAAAAGGTAAAAGGGGCACTGGCACTATCTGCCTGAATGGCGCTGCTGCCCGTCTTGTCCAGCCGGGCGATATTATTATTATCATTTCATATGTTCAGGTAACTGAAAGCGAGGCAAGAAATTTTAAGCCTAGAATTCTTGTCGTCAATGAAAAAAATCAGATTATTGCTATTAAAGATAGTGAGGGAGATTCCGGTTCGCAAACAGATTGACCTGTTCACAACACGATAAAATCTGCCTTGCATTTTGCCCCTGATTATGTTACACTGATTTACGGATTCAGAACAAACCATCACCGTGTCGGGGTGGCGGAACTGGCAGACGCGCACGTTTGAGGGGCGTGTGTCTACGACATACGGGTTCAAGTCCCGTCCCCGACACCAAACCGCTAAAATAAAGGACTGTAGGAAAAACCTACGGTTCTTTTCTTTTTGGTGACGTGTGCGCTTTACACGTCTCCTGATGGAATAAAATCCGAGACTGGCGAACCACACACGCAAGGGGGGTTATCCACCTGGCAAAACGCAGAACAACCATCGCAAATGAAATAGACGAACGGTCAGGGGAATTAACTTGGGAGCAGGCAGCGGAGCAGTTCCTAGACAGTCTCAGGTTAAGAAACCTGGCTTATCATACTCGCCGCTGGCACAAAGAGAATTTGCATTCCGTTGCCAAGAGTTTGAAGGAGTTGGATTATACAACTAATCCGGCCTTGCTTACTGAAGCCATGATTAAGGACGTTATCCGGCGTATGATGGATTATTCTCTTTCTCCTACTACCATCAACCATAGGCTAAGAAGTCTCAAGCAGTTTTTCAGCTATCTGGTAACGGAAGCCATGGTTTCCAAAAATCCTGCTGACCGATTGGACAAGCAAAAGACAAAGAAAACCATAATCGAAACTTTCACCGAGGAACAAGTGGCTTTACTGCTTACGATGCCAAACAAAGCAACTTTTGTCGGCTTCAGGGATTATGTCATTATGCTTTTACTGCTAGATACCGGCATAAGGCTTTCCGAGTTGGTGGGGATTAAGTTATACGACTTAAAATTGACCGAGAACGAAGTTTTAATCACCGAGAGTAAGGGCGGTAAGCATAGACGTGTTTTTGTGTCACCAAGGACAAAGGAGCCGCTTAAAAAGTATATTCGGGTTAGGGGAGAGATACCAGGCAATCAGTTTCTTTTTGTCGGTGCGGATAATTTGCCAATTCAGAGACGAAACGTTCAGGAAAGGTTAAGCATTTATGGCCAGAAAGCGCGTCTGCAGGGTGTCAGGGTCAGTCCGCATACCTTCAGGCATACCTTCGCCAAAATGTATATCATGCGCGGCGGTGATGCCTTTAGTCTGCAGGCGATATTAGGCCATTCAACTTTGGATATGGTGAGAAACTATGTTAACTTATGGGGAAGTGATTTGCAGAAGATGCACAGGCAATTTAGTCCTGTTGAATATTTGTTTAGGGATTGATGAGGGTTTTTACCCGTTCCCCGTTCCTGAGCGTAGCGTCAAACAGCGGTGGGTGCTGTGGTAACTGTGGTCAACGCTTGCGTTGTCCAAGTTGCTGTTTAGATTGTGGGCAGCTCTCTGTCCACAATATGAATAGCAACGGCAGTTTCCACAGCACAGCGTAACCTTCTTCGCCGGCGGTTGTTACCTGGGCGGCAGGACAGCCGTGAGGGGGCAGGTGGCCCCCTCCGGCGTCCTCGCCAGAAAGCGTTCGGTTCTTGTATCACCGAACGAACGTATCATGGGTGAGACAAAGTACAGTAAATCAGAAAAAATTACTCTGAATCTGCCATATAGGGTCAGGTAATTTGGTGGGTGCAAAATTAGATCATCTTTTGTGAGCGGAAGGAGGAGAAACGGACACAGAGCAGAAAGGATAAATAACACACGACAACAAAAAAAGCGTGACGTGTACCAGTAACGCAAAAATCCTTTTTACCACACACATTCACGTTTTAGGCGTTAAGGAAATCAGCAAAAAATGCGAATTGAATAATCCATCTTTTTCCTACGGTCAGCGGTTTCGCCAATTTTATTGAATTGGCCATCAGTTTGAGGGGCGTGTGTCTACGACATACGGGTTCAAGTCCCGTCCCCGACACCAAACCGCTAAAATAAAGGACTGTAGGAAAAACCTACGGTTCTTTTCTTTTTGGTGACGTGTGCGCTTTACACGTCTCCTGATGGAATAAAATCCGAGACTGGCGAACCACACACGCAAGGGGGTTATCCACCTGGAACGTGACAAGGGGACGAACGTGACAAGGGGACGGGGTGGGTGACACATTTTTCCGCAAGTCACAGCGCTGCCTGCTCTTTCGGCTGGCGCCTGATAAGGGATGCTTATTATTAAAATGTAAAAAATTCCACTATTACTCTCTTCCCTAAATCGTCTTGGCACAAAAAAACCTCATTGTCACATAGTAACGAAAATAAATATGTGTCAAGAACTCCGTCCCCTTGACACCTTGCCGGAGCAAAGAAAGTAAAGCCCCCGGTTTTACTTTTCGGCTAAAGCGGGGGCTTACCAGGTTAAGGGACATATTTGGGGGGTTATGGTACACAGAGTACGTCACAGGGGAAAATCAGATTGGGGTCGGGAATGTGCGGGTTCGCGCTAATTAAAGCCTGCAGTGTGATCCCTAACCGCCGGGCGATTAGAGACATCGTATCTCCCTGCTTTACTGTGTACCTTTCCTGAAATCCGGAAGGACAAGTAGTGGGAACCCGGCAAATATCCACCCCAGGCACACAAAGTACGTCACAGGGGAAAATCAGATTAGGGTTGGAAATGTGCGGGTTGGCGCTAATTAAAGCCTGCAATGTGACTCCAAACCGCCGGGCAATAAAAAACATGGTATCTCCAGATCTTACCGTATACCTTCCCTGAAACCCTGGCGGGCAGGTAGCGGGAACCCGGCAGGTGGCTTGCTGGGCAACGAACTGCAAAGCGGCAGGGTCGAGAGATAATAGCTGCCGCTGGGCTTGCAAGATCGCCTCAAG
>JAGXRV010000065.1 GCA_018335695.1 Clostridium sp. | reverse complement strand
ATTAAACCTACGCCGCACCCTGGTATCCTCCGAGCAAAGCCTGGAAGGTAAGCTCTTTGTCGAGTTTGTGGCATTGATTTACCTGTCTTACATCAAAAAGCAGATGCAGGTGTCGGATTTATTCAAGAAGTACACCATTCAGGGAGTTCTGGACAAGCTGGATGTCATTGAATGTTTTGAATCTCCCGGCCAGCAGCTGCGTGTAGGTGAATTGCTTGAGAAGCAAAAGGAGATCTATCACGCGCTGGGCGTTGAGCCACCTGCCTCGTTATGAGTTGGCGGGAATCCAGGTTTGATCGAGATTATTCCGGTACGAATCGGCTTCAGTAGTTTAACAAACTTGCTGATGCTCATGTTCGTAACCCCCTCAATATACCTTGCAAGAGCCAATGCGGCAAATACGATTGTTAAGTGTGCTTCAATAGATTCCCGTTTGTGATGAAAAATAGGCCTGGCCTTCAAGTCGGTCTTAGACATTCGGAAAGACTTCTCCACCTGAAATAAACTGTGGTAAGCGTCAATAACCTGCTGGGCAGGTATATCAAGATCTGTGACGTATCCCTTGATGCCTGCTTTGCAACGTGCTTCTTTAACAAGAGCGTCATTGATTTCGCTGCTATCTCCTTTTATTTTTAGAAAGCGGTTGCGTTTAATATCTGCTTTTCTCTCGACCATTTTTTGTGCCTTTGCGAGGGTCTTTTCTATATTTGCAAGGTCTAATGTAGCACGTTTCTGGCGGTATTGATAAACAACACGACGCCGGTTCCTTTTTCCGTCTACGGTTACCACCATACTGGATTCAAAGATTTGTCCGTCTTTTAGTTGTGCGTCTTCTTCAGCTAGGTATTCTTCTATCTCGTAAGGCGTTTTAGAGAGCCTTGAACCGATGATATAGTGATAACCAAGCTGCTCTAGTTCAGATATATTTCCGGCTGAGAGCATAGCTGCATCCGCAGTGACCGTGATGTTTTCTAGTTTGTGGCGTTCCCGAAAACCGACAAGGATCGGTAGGATTGTCTTTACTTCTGCCCTGTTTCCTTCAAAGCTTTGTATTTCCAAGGGAAAGCCTTTGCTGTCAACCAGAAGTCCTATCGTTATTTGCGGTTCGAGCCGGCGCTCTTTTGAAAGGCCGCTCTTGCGATATTCATCTTCTCTCTGTATCTCAAAATAAAGTGTCGTCACATCGTAGAGTACGAGTGAAAGCGCTTTTAAATCGGTTTGCCCAAAACATGCATTGCTGAGCGTGTGCCTGTAGTCATCTTCGACAATTCTCCGAAGACAACGGTGAATGGATGTATTAGAGGGCGCATCTAAACCGAGTTCTTCGAGAACCCGAATGGTTTCCAGCTTGGATACGGGTTCAATTATACGAGCCAAGACTAGTTGTTTCAAAACAGGATCGTTTATATCTTCAAACCCGAGTTTTTGGTAGACACCTCCCAGTACATCCCACAAAAGGCCGGAGTATGATTTCTCAAGACATATGTCAGGAACTTCTTCAAAGTCGAAACAGAGTTGCCCTAGATGAAGCCTCTCATGGGCAAGCGCAATAAGTACATCTAGTTCTGCTTCGTTGTGTGCGGAACCGATGTGTGTTATGCCGACACGTTTTCGGCCTTGCTTGTGTTCAATTTGTACGGCGATGGCACCGCTTTTAGTTTTTACTTTTCTTATAAAGGATGTCATGTGCCGATTATATATTAAAAAATCGTTTTTGGGCAGCCCGTTAGTGACCACATTTTACCTTAACCTAGCCTCAAGAATGCTGATTTATCAATGTTTATTGGAGTTGGTTCGTCTGTTTTCTGCTTTAGGCGGTCAAGTCAGGTTCTATAGTGTGGCAATCTGGCGGACAGCAGTTTTTGTTCCTCGCATGCCATAAATCCGTATCGCCCTCTTGAATCGTGTAAAGCAGGAATGGTATAATATTGTCATAATAATATCAAAGGATGTGGGTCAAATGAAATCATATGAACCGTTCGCTATGGACATAAAGCCATCCAGCACGATACGCCATGACTATAACACATTTTCCAAGCTCTGCCATGAAACACAAGCCCCGATAATTGTCACGAAGAACGGTGAGGCTGATCTCGTAGTGATGAGTTATGAGGCTTTTCAAAAAATGCTTGCCAGGCAGCGGCTAGGGATGATGCTATCGGATGTTGACCGGGAAATATCCGAAGGTAAGCAGCTGAGAGATTTTGAAGAAACCTTTGCTACGCTAAAGAAGAGAATTGAAGATGCGTAATAACATCCTGCTTTCTGAAGCTGCCTACTATGACCTGGACAGCATCTTCTCTTATGTCTCGCAGGATAATAAAAAAGCGGCAGAAATGCTGCGTGCACGTCTTTACAACGCTATTTCGCAGCTTGCTGATTTCCCGGAGAAAGGCGCGGTTTTGCCTGAAGAAGACGCCCCCGGCGCCGAGCGCGGCTACAGGCGAATTGTGCAAAATCCCTATATCATATTTTGCCGGGTGTTGGAAGATAAAATAGTTATTGCCCGTGTGCTCCATGGGCGTCAAAACTGGTTGCAGTCCTTGTTTGGGATTTCTGAACACGAGTAGGCACCAACAGGATATCATTCGGTACCTATTATGAGTTTTATGAGGATTACCTGCTTTGCAAAAGCGGCCCTTTTCGGGAGAGGATAACATACGACAATATCAAGTCGCTAAATTTAACAAATAACTTTTTCTCCTCAATGGCTTTATCCAGAAACAGGATAGAAATAAAACAGATCGGCAAAGGCTTTATTTTGGAAACGACCTATATTTCACCGGAAAACCGGGAGGAGTTTTTGGCAGAACTAAAAAGCCTGTGTAAACATATAGAAGGTTAAAACAAATAGACCTCTGGCAGTACATATGCGCAGAGGTCTTATTTTTGTTAAACCTACCCATGTGGGTAGTTGTCAGACAGCCAGGAATTTGCGATAGTTAAAATTGTGGCTGTGTGTTCCTACCAGCCACATAATACTTATTCCTCATCCGGTTTTTCGGAGCAGTAAATAATTACGAGTCTTGGCTTTTAGTGTCTTGCCTGCCCGGAATGTGGGGTAGTGTGTGGCAGGGAATTGGACAGGTTCGCCGGTCTTGGGGTTCCAGACATGATGTGCTTAGACGTGTCTGATGTCCAAGGTGCAGAAAGCCAGCGGGGCGTAAAGGCACCGCTGGCAAGGCTGTCGCTGATGATGTCTGTGAAGGTGGAAGGTTTTTGTTTCTTTAAGTGTGGATGTTGATTTGTTCCGCTATGTTGAGGGAAGAAGGCGGGCGAATGGGACAAATCACCTGTCCCCTTGTCCTTTATGGTGTTATAACGCAAATTAAATAGACCTAAATTATCTGTTTTTAGTCACTTTATTTTATTTCTTTTTTATTTTTTGGGTAAAATAGTGTGGAGATTTGGATTCACAATATTTTATCTGGAGGAAAAGAAGAGAAGGCGCTAAAAGGTTTCCGCACCCGCGCCTTCTTTTCCCTAACCGAAAATGGTAAAGATGCACCACTTCCGCATAACAGTACAAGAATATCATGCACGGGGAAGGGAAAATTTATTCCCTGATTTATACGGATGTCCCAATTCTTGCTGTCATTTTGAAGGAAGACTACGCCGGCACGG
>JAGXRV010000064.1 GCA_018335695.1 Clostridium sp. | reverse complement strand
CCCCCGAAACGTCAAGGCTTTCTGTGTTAATTATTGGTAAATTGTTTGTTAACTTTACCCTGCTGTTTCGGACGGGGCAACCCGGCGTGGCCACGAATCTCTTTTTGGTTCTTCTGTTTGCCAGCTACCTTCTGCCGGGCAACGCCATTGAAACGCGAAGAAGCATAACGAATTCAAGACAGTTCGCCTAACAGAATACGCAAATAATCTCGTCTGCCGTATAAGATGCTGTCTATGCTAACATCCGCCCCGGTGACACGGTAAAAGGCCAAGTAGTTTCCGCAAACAAGAAAACGGTAGCCGCTTTCGACATCCGTGATCGAAGACAGTTCGGCCCCAATTTCCGAAAACTCTTTCAGGTTCCCTATGGTATCGAATATGCTGTCCACAACTTTTTGGGCAGCGGTTGGATTTTGTAATTCCTTAAGAATATGTCCAAATCTCGTCCAGGTCATTTAGGGCCTCTGGGGAATAGTACAACTTATTCATTATGTTCGCTACTGTGCGCATTGTCCGCACAATTGGCAAGCTCGACTACATCCCGGAAGGATTTTCAGTGCATCGCTGATTGCGATTGTGTCATTCCTGCAAGCATGGTTAGAGGAGTGTATTTCGGATTTGGCTCGTGTTTGTGCTTGCTGTGATAATTTGGAGCGTTTAGACTATATTTTTGTCGCATAATCTTCCCTGAGATAACGGGGCAACCTGAGGAGAAGTCCGAATGAAATTTGCCTGCGGTCTTTAATTTGGAAATCTCAACATGTGTCACCAACAAAACGTGCCTATCGAGATACCCACAAAGCGGGACGAAAACCATAGCTATCCGTGGCAGGTACGGATGAAATTCTGGCACCATCTGTGTCGCCCGCAGACACAATTGCAACACGGACTTCAGCAAGGCCGCCGGGCGAACGAAGCCACCAAGCAACCTGCACCGTCCCCCGCTCCGTGGACAGGATAAACGCAAGATAGCTTACTCTCTCACAGTATTGCTAAATATTTCGCAAAAATCAAGGATGCCAATGGTGCGAGACAATAGGTTCTGGTTAGGGAGGCCTATGGGTAAGAACTCCCCGACTATGCCGCTTTTTTACTGCCGATATTGTAGTATTCTTCTGGCGTTAGGTAGCCGTTTGACGCGTGTAGCCTGTTCCGGTTATAGAATATCTGCACATACTCAAATACTGCGGCTCGGGCCTCGTTACGTGTCCTGAAGCGAAGTCCGTGCAGCCATTCGTATTTCATCTTACCCCAGAATGTTTCCATAGGGGCGTTATCCCAGCAGTTGCCTTTGCGTGACATGCTGCATGTAAAGCCGAAATCCTTTAATAGAGCCTGGTAGTCATTTGAGCAGTACTGACTGCCCCGGTCGGAATGGATGAGAACGCCGCTGGGTCGCCCACAATGCAGCCAAGCGCTTCTTAAGGCGTTAATGGGTAACTCCTTGGTCATCCTGTCGCTCATCGATAGTCCAACAATCTTCTGGCCGAATAAATCCATTACTGCAGAGATATACAGCCAGCCCTCATCCGTCCATAAGTAGGTTATGTCGCTTACTGACGCTTTCCCGATAAAACGGACACTTCAGATTTAGGAAAGCTCCTTTAATCTCATGATTGCTTCAAATTTCAGTTTCCTAATTTGTTATTAAGCCGTCGATGCCACTTTAGAGCGTCGCCCTTGACAGCCATTAGGGGGCACTCATGCTGCTTGAAGTAACTCCTCTTTGTACATTTTCAGAAAAGAGGCTGGCGTCATATATCCAAGCGCTGCATGCCTGCGCTGCCGGTTGTAAAAGCCTTCAATGTACCAAAAGATATCCTGCCTTGCTTCTTGCATGTGCTTATATCTGCGATGATGTATTCTCTCTGATTTTATTGTACTAAAAAAAGTTTCCGCGCAAGCGTTGTCCCAACAGTTCCCTTTGCGGCTCATGCTGCGCACGATGCCATATTTTTTCAGTTCTTCTATATAGGCGGCACTGCAGTATTGACTTCCCTGGTCCGAATGATGAATCAAACCTTGTGCAGGACGATGCTTTTTAACGGCATTCCGCAAGGCTTCAAGGCAAAGTTCTGCCCGCATATGATCGGCCAAAGCCCAGCCGACAATTTCTTTATGAAAAATATCTTTGACGGCCGCCAGATAGAGCGTGCCAGTGGATGTTTTAAACTCGGTAATATCGCTAACCCAAACGGCGTTGGGTCTGTCTACGGCAAACTCTTGGTTCAAAAGGTTCGGGGCTTTGGGCAAATTGTGATTGGAGTCGGTGAGGCAGACGCGAAATGGTTTCTTACGGATGCTGTATAGCTGATGCTCCTTTTGGAGGTTATAAACCCTGTTGCGACCGCAACAGTAACCTTCATCTCTGACATCGGCCAATAGCTTGTCGAGCCCGATCATCCTTTGCGCCTTGCTATGGCTTGCCTTCATAATAGCTAAGATTTTTTCATTTTCTTGATGCCTAGCACTGGGTTCTCGCCTTAGCCAATCGTAATAGCCGCTCCGTGATACATCGAGAGCCTGGCACATCTTCTCAACCGGATAGTCGGAGCTGCTTTTCTTGATCATTTCATAAATTACTTCCGGTTGTGCTGGACGAAGATGGCTGTGGCCTTTTTTAGAATATCTATGGTGACCTCCTGGTCTGCTATCTTTTTCTTCGTTTCTTTAAGTTCTGTTTCCAGTTCAGCAATACGCATCCGGTCGGGGTCTTGTTTATCTTTTGATTGTTTCAGCCAATTCCTGATGGTCTGATCGTTGACGCCAAAATCCTTCACAATCCTGGATACCGGCCTGTTTTCTTCCCGTACGAGTCTGATGATCTCCGCCTTAAAATCTTCATTGTAACGATTCGCACTCTTTTTCATTTCAACGCCTCCCACAGCTTCATTTTATCCTAACTCAGCTGTGTCCGGCAAATCGGGTATGGGTCTAGACGCAGCATTAGCGGAAACAGCAGCTTTATTGGTGCTTAGAAAAAAGATCAATGCGATTTGGGGGGACGGGGACGCCTAACCAGCGACTCAGATCGTGCTAAAGCTATCAAGCTGGTTAAAGAAGCTACAACTGCAGGTGCTCGGGAACAAAGAGCTTGTAAGGAGATAGGTATTAGTCAGCGTACGTTACAGCGGTGGCGAAGTAGTAGAGAGCGTAAATAATTTTGTGTAAATGGGAAATACTACCATAAAAGGAGTTGACCATTTATGCAAAATGAAAGACAAAAATTGATCCGTGAGTTGGCCAAAGAGTGTACCTCGGTAGAAGACGTCCATGAGAAACTGCGTGACCTGTTCAAAGACACGGTGCAGGAAATTTTCGAAGCGGAGATAGACGATCACCTCGGTTATTCAAAAAATAACAATGCCGGTGATAATACCGGTAACAGTAGAAATGGCTATTACCCAAAGACGGTGAAATCTAGATTTGGCGAATCAGAAGTGCAAGTTCCGAGAGACCGTAATGGCACCTATGAACCCAAAATTGTTAAGAAGTACGAAACTACATCCAATCAGCTGGAAGAACAGATCATCGCTATGTACGCCAAAGGGATGTCTACCCGTGATATCGAAGATCACATGAAGGATATCTACGGCATTGAAGTATCCTCCACCACAGTCAGTAAGATAACCGATAAAATCTTACCGCTAATTACAGAGTGGCAGAGCCGGCCGTTCGACCGTGTTTACCCCATCGTTTTTCTGGATGCAATACACTTCAAAGTGAGAAAAGACAACAGGATCATAAACAAGGCAGCTTATAGTGTGTTGGGAATAAGCCTGGAAGGGCACAAGGACATACTTGGCATCTGGATCGGTGAAAACGAGAGCGCCAGTTTCTGGCTAGGTATTTGTAACGACCTGAAAAACAGGGGTGTTGAAGATATCCTAATCGCCTGTAAAGACGGGCTTTCCGGGTTTTCCGACGCCATTAGCAGCGTGTTCCCGAAAACGGAGATTCAACTGTGCGTCATCCACCAGATCCGCAATTCACTCAAGTATGTTTCCTACAAAGAGCAGAAAGAACTGATGGCGGATCTGAAGAAAATCTATAACGCCCTGACCCTTGAAGAGGCGGAATATGGCTTTGAGGAGTTCAAGGAAAAGTGGGGTAAAAAGCATCCCATCATTATCCGTTCCTGGGAAAAGAACTGGGAAGAGTTGACCGCTTACTTTAAGTACCCCTATGATCTCCGTAGAGTTATTTACACCACGAATACGATCGAGGGATACCACCGACAACTGAGGAAAGTTACAAAAACGAAAAGTGCGTATCCATCCGATGAAGCATTAAAGAAGATCATTTACCTGGCCACTATAGAAGCTTCAAAAAAATGGAATATGCCGCTGCGGGAATGGAAAAAATGTATATCACAGTTCCACATCTATTACGGTGATAGATTATCGCTCGAACTGGCTATTTGAAAAGACATGGGGCTTCACCCCAGAGGTTAACGCTTTGGTTCCCCCGGGAAAGTATATAAGAAAGGGGGGTGTCATAACCCCGCTTTCCCGGCAGAACCCTGCCAGGCGCTCGGGTTGCTCTCCAGCATTTCCCTATCCTCCTAGTGGGCAAGAGCCAAAGAATAGTATGCCCCAAACTTAGGCGAAAAACTCATTTACACAAAATTCGGGATACTCCCAAGTAGTACTACCCCGATGGAGGATCAACGCCCCATTGCCAACCGTCCTCCTCCTCGGAACAAACTCAGTGAAGAAGAAACGAGAACTGTTTTATCTGTGGTGAATCAACTGAAGTTTCAAAGTCTTCCACCCAGCCAGATTGTACCTAAACTAGCCGATGACGGGGTTTATTTAGCCTCAGAATCAACGTTTTATAGAATCTTGAAAGACAATCAAATGCTACATCACCGGGGCCGGAGTAGAAAACCAACCAGTAAGCCAATCTCGACTCACTGTGCAACAGGGCCAAATCAAGTCTGGATGTGGGATATAACCTGGTTACCGGGCCCGGCAAAAGGAATCTATTTTTACCTGTACTTGATTTTGGATCTTTACAGTCGCAAAATCATCGCTTGGGAGATTTGGCTAGAAGAGTCAGCTGAAAATGCCAGTATTTTAGCACGGCGCGGATTTTTATCTGAACAGTGCTCCCTATCCTTAGCGCCACTCGTTCTGCATTCTGATAACGGTAGCCCAATGAAAGGTGCTTCTATGTTAGAAACTCTCTATGCTCTTGGAATAACGCCTTCCAGAAGCCGCCCACGAGTAAGCAATGATAACCCTTATGCTGAATCCATCTTTAAAACATGTAAGTATCGTCCAAGTTATCCTGTGTCGGGTTTTCTAGACTTAACTCAAGCAAGAGAGTGGGTATTAAACTTTGTCCGCTGGTATAATCTTCAACATCACCACAGCGGCATCAATTTCCTCACACCACACCAACGGCACAGTGGAATTGGCCAAAAAATCCTTCTAAGAAGACAACGTCTTTATGAAGAGGCCAAGGCAGCACACCCAGAACGCTGGTCCAAAGGAATCCGAAACTGGACTCTAGATGATGAAGTTTGGCTTAACCCAGAGCGTATAAAAAAACTAAATCACAAGAAAAGCAGACCTCGTAAATCTCATACATATTTCGGAGAAAAGCGACAACTATCTTGACAACCACCGTTCTCCTCCCGAAGCTCGCGCACCTGGCGCTCCAGTTTCTTTAGGTGCTCGTCATCAGGCCTTAGCTTGCCGCTGCCGGGAAACGGCATGACCGGCTGTTCCCGGTACTGCTTAAGCCACCCATGCATTGTGTTCTCATTGACGCCAAGTTCTGCCGCAACTCTGGCTACCGGCTCTTTAGTCCTCTCAATCCGCCGTACGGCTTCCAGCTTGAACTCCGCACTGTACTGCTTTGCCATTTTCCTCTTCCCCTTTCTGATTTACAGTGTACCACGTGTTTGCACTGTCCATCAAACGGGGTACGGGGCAACCGGTACGAAATGCTCTTTTAGGTTTACGCTCTCTACTGGTACGTACCAGGAATTAACCCAAATAGTTTGACGCCTAGCTGGTGTCACATCAATGGGATAATTGCTCCTGATTACAGTGTTAGCGTTCCAGCGAACATTAAAAAAAGAAGAGGTTCATCGGGGTTATTAACTCCATCTTGTCTGCCTTTTCTCATTATTCTTGAGTAGGTTGCGACTCTTGATTTTTAAAGATTTGTACTAATTTTTAGGCTGGGAAAGGGGAGTTCTTTATTTAAAAACAATCGGGATACTCCCTAGTCGATAGAAAAAAACGATGGAACTAACTACTCCTACAATATAATATATGTATCCCATTTTGTCTTTATTGAAAACTAGGCTCTCTGTTCCCAATAAAAACATAAAGAGACCCATTAATAATTGCTGTGACGTTACTAGAAAATAATCTTTCTCTGGACTTTCAGACACTAAAATTGACCCACTAGTAACTAAAATTTTTATTGAGACGACTATTTTTGCTAAATAAAACAGTTTTAGCTTATTAATTTTATTCATCAATCTCCACCTCCTCAGGTTGAAATGTAAGCGCCAAACTCTACCCGCCTGGCACAGCAACAGACTAATAATTAGAAAGCCACTCAAAAAATAAGTACATCCCGTCCCGCTTGAACTGCAAGGTGGGATTTTACTTTGCGCTTGCTTTTCTCTAAACCTTAATAGGTACACTTCTTCTCGTTGCTCCACAACTCATCACCCCAAACAGTTGTTTGTTTTAAGAGCAACAAACAACTGTTCGCATGGCAATGCTTTTCTAAAGCAAATTTATACTCATGACTTTTATCTAAAAAACTTTTACAGAACAGTTTCATTGACTCCTAACACTAAAAACTAAAGCCCACGTCAAATCAATTATAGTGCCTCTGCCTCCAACATTATGATGTGTTATTCTTGAAGCTAACAAAGCATAATAAGCACTTGCTAAGCCTGCAAAAACGGTTACAGGCTTTAACCATATATTCGCCGCTACAGCAGCCCCAGCCCCAACAGCAGCAGCCGACTCAAGGTTCGCTGATATCCTTTGGGACTCAAAGAAACATGCATGCCTTCTACTGCCCCACCAAAAAGTCTCATTTCTGTTAATTCCAGTAAACCTTAAAGCAGAAAATTCATCGCTGATTTTAATGGGATCTTGATCGTTAACTGGGAAAACCCTTAACTCTTTATCGGATCGAAAATCGCCATTCAAGATATGTTTATTAATTTCTTTCATACTCTTCTGCAGTTCTACTAAAACCTCTATACTTAACCCCAGTTCTCTGCTGAGCACACCCAAACCTCTTGAGAACCTAAAAGTTCCCTTATCGCTTCTCTCAACATATGGCTCAACTAATTCAATCGCATATGGAAGTTCTTTCTCAATATTTTGCACATTATTTAAGTTGCTCCCCTGTCTCCTACTGTTCCCCTGCCCGGCCGCTACCGGAGTCACAAAGGCAGACATTAGCAGAACCACCATCAATAACATCGACACGATACGTAACTTCTTCTTCACTGGTATCAACTCCTCTTGTTTTTTCCGGCAACCGTCGCCACAGGCAATCCGCTCCCACCAGCCTTTCCGCCCCCGTATCTAGAAGACGTTGCCAGATTGTTCCAATTTTATCATGCCCCCCCCCCGAAACGTCAAGGCTTTCTGTGTTAATTATTGGTAAATTGTTTGTTAACTTTACCCTGCTGTTTCGGACGGGGCAACCCGGCGTGGCCACGAATCTCTTTTTGGTTCTTCTGTTTGCCAGCTACCTTCTGCCGGGCAACGCCATTGAAACGCGAAGAAGCATAACGAATTCAAGACAGTTCGCCTAACAGAATACGCAAATAATCTCGTCTGCCGTATAAGATGCTGTCTATGCTAACATCCGCCCCGGTGACACGGTAAAAGGCCAAGTAGTTTCCGCAAACAAGAAAACGGTAGCCGCTTTCGACATCCGTGATCGAAGACAGTTCGGCCCCAATTTCCGAAAACTCTTTCAGGTTCCCT
>JAGXRV010000063.1 GCA_018335695.1 Clostridium sp. | reverse complement strand
AGCACATGGAAGAAGCAAGGCAGGATATTTTTTGGTACATTGAAAGCTTTTACAACCGGCAGCGCAGGCATGCAGCGCTTGGATATATAACGCCAGCCTCTTTTCTGAAAATGCACAACGAAGAGTCACTTCAAGCAGCATGAGTACCCCCCTCGTGTCTGTTAAGGGCGCCGCTCTAAAGTGGCGTTCATCGAAGGTCCAGCCGAAGACCCTTTACGGCCTGGATCTACACAAACCCTTGAGGCGGGCTGTGGATACCATAAAGTGGCATCGACAGCTTGATAATAAATTAGAAAAACTGAAATTAGACGTAATCACGAGATTAAAGGAGCTTTCCTAACTCCGGAGTGTCCGTTTTATCGGGAAAGCGTCAATTGCACACCTAACCCTCCCCAGCTACACCCACCAAACCGTGACCGAACTCTGCAAAACCACTCCATCACCTTTCCGGGAACACACCGGCCGCGGCATGTCCTGGGGTAATGTGATCCATCGCGCCCTTGAAGCTCTGCCCCACAACGAAAACCTGTCCGATACATTCATTACCCACCTTCTTCAGCAGGAAGGCCGCCCTACCACCGAGTTGCCCGATGTTCGTAGCACCTTAGAAAATGTAATGTCCACCCCCCTCTGGCAACGCCTCCGCGCCGCCACAGAAAAGTGGACAGAAGTACCCTTTGGGATATATGAAAATGGCATCTACCTCACCGGTACCATCGACCTGGCCTTCCGCGAAAAAGAAGGATGGATCCTGGTAGATTACAAGACGGATACGGTTAGGGACGATATACACCTAGCTGATTTGGTAGCTTACTACCAGCCGCAGGTTGGGAAGTATGCGGAGGTGTGGAAGAATACCACGGGGGAAGCTGTTAAAGAGTATGGTTTATTCTTTACTCACGGTGCACAGCCTTACTATGAATGGAGATCGTTGCAAGCAACGTGAATCAAAAGATAAACAAGTGCATCAAATGGTTTTACTGGTGGTTGATTATGGTGCAAGTATCTAAATTCTAAACGAAGGGGAGGTCTACTAATGCCTTCAACCTTTGCTTGGGTTGATTTGACCGATAAAGACAGACAAAAGATGATGGAAATTATCCGAATGGGTAGGGAGCGGGAAACTAGGGATGAACTCGGTATAGGTACGGTTCGCGACTCTATCGCCAATATCTTTTTCCCAGGAACCAGTACCATTCAGACTAGAATAAAATATATGCTACTTGTTCCCTGGATATATTTACTTCACGAGAAAAAAAGGACCCCTTTCCCAGAGATCAAAGCAAAAGAACGCAAATCTGAGACTGATCTGATTAAAGTTTTCCTGAATTCGGATGATCAGAATGGAGTCATTGGTAAGGAGGCAGGCGCAAGTCTGCAGCGTCTCCCTAGCAGTATCTACTGGGCCGGACTGTCGCGCTGGGGTATTAGGCTTTTTCCTGGTTCCCAGGAACAGTATCATAAGTATTTAAATAGCTATTATTCTGCGTTGAGAAAGCAAAGAGTTAGCGATGATGAGGAACCTGTAAGCTTGGTTGAGCCCAACTGGCATCCAGCAATACCGGAACCACCGTCCAATTTTCCAAAAGAAGCAACACTAAAGCTGACTGAAGCAGAAGCAGAATATTTACTTGATAGGATTTCTATCACCTGTAAGGATAGTCTCCTAGCGCATTTGGTAACACAGGCAAACGAAGAGGTTGAGTGTGCTTTTGTGTGGGAGCATCCACAGCTGGCTGATTTTCCTGCTCATTTTCGTGATCAAATAAAACATGCCGAAAACTTCTCACAGATTATGCACGGGGCATTTTTGATGTATAACCTTTTGCTGGCAAAAGGTAGCAATCTGGAGTTAAAGTATGCAGAATGGATTGAGGAATGGCTACAAGGTTTTCGAAAGCGTTTACGGGATTTCGAAGCGTGGGATCTCAATAAATTCTGGGCATTTGTTAATACAGAAGATGCCGATATACCAGGAAAAACAATCAGCTTTGTTGAGTATTGGATAGCTCTAATGTTAGCCAAAGTTGATAGTAATATTTGTGAGGATGAGACTTGCAAGACTTTAATCATTAATAGAGAAAAAGAAGTGAAAAGAAATAGAGCTCGTTTAATTAATAGCAGTGCTCAGGACAATTGGAGTGGTGCCAGTGGTACAGGCCGGTTAGGTTTTCGCTGGCATATCGCTAAAGGCATGATTAATGACATTCATAAAAGTTTGGCTCAGTAGGAGACAGAGATGTTAAACCCAAATAATAGGCAGCTTTATCTTTCTGCTTTAAGCCCACCAAATGGATACGAATTTGCATCAGGGATAGCCACAACATTTTCATTGGACCTGCTTACTCTTCTTGTGGCACCTGTTTCTTTAGCATTGGCCGAATTTCAAAACGAATCAGAAATAAAGCTGGACTTAGTAGCAGTTTTGGAGTCACTTCGAAGAACAACTGATAAACTCGCTTTCTTCTGTCAGGCTGGCCGTATTCAAATTCCCAAAGTGGATAACCTGCTCTATAGCTATTTGGAACGAACTGTAGTCGAAGTTCAGCCACCAGACCCAAATGGCGTTTTTCATCCAAAGATTTGGTTACTGCGCTTTATATCTCCAGACAGCGCGCCTATGTATCGTTTTATTTGCCTGACTAGAAATCTTACATTTGACCAGTCATGGGACACAATCCTTGTACTGGAGGGAGAAGTGGCACAAAATCGTTCTAGAGGTTTTTCGGTTAACCGACCGCTCACAGACTTTATAAAAAATCTTCCTGACTTAGCGGTAACAACAGTCGGAAATCACATTTCCAGGCTAGTTAAGTTAATTGTAGAGGATTTACCCCGAGTCCAATTTAAAATCCCAGAATCGTTTAATTCTTTATCGTTTAGGCCTATCGGTATCCCTGGATATGGAAAAATGAAAATAAAACCAGCAAATAGGCTACTTGTAATTTCACCATTTCTTAGTGATTGGGCACTACAACTGCTTGCTACAAATAACAAAGAGAGTATACTGATATCCAGAATTGACAGTCTAGTTGAACTTGAGCATGAAACACTGGACTGCTATAGCCGAATATATTTTTTTGATGATATTGCAGTAGAACCAACTGAGGAAGAAGAATCTGAGATAGATATTGAAGAAAGTCCCAAAGGCCTACACGCAAAACTATTTTTGTCAGAGCACGGTCATGAGGTCAGCTTGTGGACAGGCTCTGCTAATGCTACAGATCCAGTATTTAAAACAGCAAAGAACGTAGAGTTTATGGTGGAATTGACTGGAGCCAAAAGAATTATTGGCATAGATCAGATTTTGGAAGAAGGAGAAGATTCATTATCCAGTCTCATTAGCCTATACATCACAAATGGGGAGCCTAAAAAGCCTGATCCTACTCTTAAACAGTTAGAAATGCGACTGGATTCAGTCAGAAGAAGCTTAATAACAGCAGGATTAAAGATAAATGTCACTACACAAATGGATCAGGATTATTCTTTAACGCTTGACAGCAAAGTACCCATAAATCTCTTAGATGTTGAATGCCGCTGCTGGCCAATAACTCTCAACATGGATATTAAAGCCCAGAAACTAACGGACAACTCGACAGTAAAAATCATTTATAACTCTCTTTCTCTAGAATCAATTACAAGTTTTATAGCGTTCGAGTTAACTGCTTTTAAGGATGGGCAAAAGAAACGTCTCCAGTTCGTTATCAATCTGCCTATAAGCGGTATTCCAGAGAGCAGGCAAGAGCGCATTCTACACAAAATTATTTCTGATCGAGGGAGCTTTATCAGGTACCTACTATTACTTCTGGCTGAAGGAGGAAGCTTTCAACCAGAGTTGTTCAGGGAACTGGTCAGCGGGAAGGGGAGCAACACCAGTAAAAATGACCTGATGGACATACCTCTGTTTGAGGAGTTAGTTCGCGCCTTAAGTCGCCATCCGGAGAAAATCGACAGGGTTAATCGACTGGTTCAGGATATAGCAAAGAGTGAGCTAGGACGGCATATGCTTCCTGAAGGTTTTACAGAAATTTGGGCTCCAATTATTGAAGCTCGAAAAAAGGTGGCGATTTTTAATGAGTGACAAACCAGATCTGGGAAAAACTATAAATGGGTTAAAAGACTTTCAAAGGCAAACGGTAGAGTATGTTTTCCGTCGCCTTTATTTAGATGAGCGTCCATCTCAGCGTTTCCTTATTGCTGATGAAGTTGGACTAGGCAAAACGATGGTAGCAAAAGGCGTGATCGCTAAAGCCATTCAGCATCTATGGAAAGAGCGGGATCGGCTAGATATCATTTATATCTGCTCTAACCATGAAATTGCCAGGCAAAATATCGAACGCCTAAATGTTACTGCTAACGGCTTTTCATTAGCCTCGCGTATCACCCTGTTACCCTTAAAACATGACGAGCTAAACAACAGCAACAGAAAAGTAAACTTCATCTCATTTACCCCAGGTACATCATTTGATTTACGTTCTAGTTGTGGGGTTATCACAGAAAGAGCGCTGCTCTACGACATTTTAAAAAAAGAATGGGGCCTTGGGAGTAAAAAAGGGCCAGTTAACCTTCTGCAGGTAGATGCAGGAAAGGAAAACTGGCGCAACGCCGTTAAATGCATTTCCTACAAATACAGTCCAACCAGTGAGTTGATCAAGGTTTTCAAAGAAGAGCTACAGAAGCGTATTGAGAAAGCTAGTCAAAAAGGACAGAAAGATATTTGTACTCGTTTTCATGAGCTAGCGGAGCGCTTTAACTGGTTTCGCAAGGGGGGAGTATCCCGAATTTTGTGTAAATGAGTTTTTCACCTAAGTTTGGGGCATACTATTCTTTGGTTCTTGCCCACTAGGAGGACAGGGAAATGCTGGAGAGCAACCCGAGTGCCTGGTGGGGTTCTGCCGGGAAAGCGGGGTTATGACACCCCCCCTTTCTTATACCCTTTCCCGGGGGAACCAAAGCGTTAACCTCTGGGGCGAAGCCCCATGTCTTTTCAAATAGCCAGTTCGAGCGATAATCTTTCACCGTAATAGATGTGGAACTGTGATATACATTTTTTCCATT
>JAGXRV010000062.1 GCA_018335695.1 Clostridium sp. | reverse complement strand
GCCCCCCATACTATTTTTACACAATACCTAGATGACGAAGACGAAGAGGAAAGAGCCGCAGGACGATATTTAGGGCTGCAGCTGCTAAAGAAATGCGACGAACTATGGTGCTTTGGAGAGCGGATATCAGAGGGTATGAAAGCAGAGATCGCACTTGCAAAGAAACGAGGGATCAGGGTCAAGTATTTTACTGACCGATGCGAGAGGCGGGTGATCTGATGGAAGACTTAAATATTCCATTGGAAGAATTTCTAAGACCGTTCTTTTCTCCCCAGGAAACGGTCTGTGTCAGAGTCTTCTCCGACCGAAAAGGCGATGGGTTCAAAGGACAGAAGCTGGATATCCCTATGGGGAAGATATCCCAGTTCACGCCACTGTTACATGAATACAATCAGAAAAATCGAGGGATCTTCTTTGTGGTCAACTTTGGCGGCAACGAGGATAAAGAAGTAACCAGAATCAATGCGCAGTTCGTAGAAAATGACTCCCTGACGGTCGAAGAACAGTACAAAAATCTCATGGCTTTTCCCCTGGAACCCAGTTTAATTGTGAAAACGAAAAAATCCCTGCATGCCTATTGGCTCATTAAAGACGGAGATGTGGCCCGGTTTAGGCAAGTCCAGAGTAAACTGGCAGAGTATTTCAAGGGGGACAAGACCATCATAAATGAGAGCCGGGTGCTCCGGCTGCCGGGTTTTGAGCACCGCAAAGAGGATCCGGTAAAAGTGGTTTGTATTAAATACAATCCCGAGCTTCGCTACACGCAGGAGCAGCTGCTGGCTCATCTGCCACAGGGCGAGCAGGAAGAAGTGAAACCTAAGCATCAGGATAAGCAAAAGGGCATCACCATGGTGCTTGAACGCTGCCAGTTTATGAAGCATTGCAAAGAAGCGGCTAAAAGCATCCCGGAACACGAGTGGTATGCCATGATTACCAATCTGGCGGTGTTTGAAGGTGGCGAGGATGTCATCCATGCATATTCAAAAAGTTACCCCAAGTACAGCAAGGTGGAAACCAATGCCAAGATTCAACATTTTTTAGAAAGCAAGACAAGGCCCATCAATTGCAGCACGCTCTTTGAGCGGGGGTTTACCTGCCAGCGCTTTAAAGCGGGGGTCTGCAGCTGCAAAGCCCCTGCCGCCTTGAGCTATGTGCCCATGACCGCCGATGAATTGCAGCAGGTATTGTCTAAACAGCCGGTCCAAAAAAATGTGACTAAAGATGTGGAGCAGGCAGCCCAGTTCATCACAGACTATATGTATAACCTGCCTGCAGTGACAGCAGAACCTTTTGTCGCAACAGAGATGAAAAAACACTTTGAACTGAAAAACGAAAACGTAAGAACACTGATGAAAAAATACAAAGAAGAAATGAGCAATTTTCAAAAAGCAAAGAAACAAAAAGCCGAAAGCAATGCCGAAGTACCACCCTGGTATGAAATAACTGAGAGTGGCATGAAGTTTATCCCAGGGATTCTGGCAACACATATGAGCCAAGCTGTGGCTGCCTTCTACGGTGCGGAGGATTACTATATCTATGAAAATGGCGTATACAAAGTGGTCAAGGATCTCGTAGCCGCAAGGCTCGTCAGACAACATCTGATGGATCGGTACGCCACCATGAGCGGCATCAACGATGCCCTGGGTCAGTGGCAGATGCTGATCTTCAAACCCATCCATGAACTAAACCCAAACCCGTTTATCATCAATGTGCAAAATGGGTTGTATAACTTGCTGGATGATACCCTAAAACCGCATACGCCGGAGTACTTCAGCACGGTTCAGATTCTGGCAAAATATAATAAAGGCGCTAAGTGTCCGATGTTTCTAAAATTCTTGTCGGATGTGTTGGATGATGATGAAATCTTTATGGTGCAGGAAATTCTCGGGTACCTGCTGATCCCCATCAACAAAGCGCAGAAGTCTTTTGTCTTTGTCGGTGCTGGCAATGCGGGGAAATCGACGCTACTATCCGTTGCTCAAGAAGTGCTGCTTGGCGGTGACAATGTGTCAAACGTCCCCTGGCAAGCCTTGGCCGATAGGTTCAAGACAGCGGAACTCTATGGCAAATTAGCCAATATCTTTGCAGATTTACCGTCAAAGAACATCGATGACAACGGCCTCTTTAAAAGCATCACCGGAGAAGATTATATCACCGCCGAGAAGAAAAACAAGACGCCTTTTTCTTTCAAACCCTATGCCCGGCTCTTGTTTTCCTGCAACGATATTCCAAGAAACTATGGAGATAAGAGCAGCGCCTTTTACCGGCGTCTCATAATCATTCGCTTCGACCGGCCAATCCCTGCTGAGAAACGGGATCCCTCGCTTCGGGAGAAGTTGGCGGTGGAGGCGGACGGCATCTTTATGTGGGCGCTTGAAGGACTCAGAAGACTTATAAAGAACAATTATCAGTTTTCAGAGAGCGAGCGCTCAAGAAAAGAAGTGGAAAGGTACCGGACGGAAAGCAACAGTGTGTTGTCTTTTGTGGATTATACTTGTGAACTGGCCGAAGATAAGTTTGTGGAGTCCAGGGAGCTTTACCGGAAATACAAGGAATACTGCGATGACGCAGGCTTAAATTCGGTATCGCAGATACGTTTTAACAAAGAACTGATGGAAAATATGCCGGAGATTACCGTGAACAAAGATTCAATGAGCCGCAGAGTGGTGTTACAGGGTATTGCCATCGTGTAGAAGCGAAGCAGTTTCGAAGAAGATACGAAGCAGTTTCGAAGCAAAAAAACCAGAGTTTTCAGGGGTTCGAAGCACTCGAAGCGAAAATTCCTTTTCTTCACATAGAGCCAAGAATAAAATAGAGTGCGTGTTTTTTTAGGGATTAATAAAAGTATACACAAACTCCTACGAGCTTCGGGAGCTTCGGATCCCACTAAAATCAGTGGTTCTTACTTTCAAAGTGCTTCGAAAACTAATAAAAAGTACTGCAAAATAGCTTCGACAGCTCTAAAACTGCTTCGAAACGTGGTTATAGGAGGCAGCCTGTGTCAGAGAAGATCATCACACATAAGATTCTAAGTTACCTAAAGTCTCAGGATCACTGTTTTTGTTTCAAGCATCACGGTGGCCGGTATGGCACCGCAGGGATACCGGATATTATTTGCTGCTTTCATGGCAGGTTTATTGCCTTTGAGGTAAAGACGGACAAAGGCAAGCTCACAAAGCTGCAAGAAACAATAGTTGAGCGAATACGAAAAGCAAAGGGCAAAGCCTACAAAGTGACAAGTGTCGAAGATGTGAAAATAATACTTGAACATTTGGAGGTTTAAGCTGTTAAAGCAAATAGGGGGTTTACCATATGAAATCAAAAGAATATATAGTTTACCTCTTGCGCAATTACAAAGAGATTGTGGCAACCATCAAAATGTTGAAACTGGAGCTGCAGAATTTTGAAGGGATGACAAACGAAGAAGCCATTGAAACACTCGCTTTCAGAAAGAGCGTTGGTGAGCCTGTTCAAACCAGTGGCGTCAGCGATAAGACCGGACGAATGGCCATGGTGTACCGGGAATATGCCAAGCGTGTCAATCACGAGAGCAAAGCAGAAGTGACAAACAGCCTGGTGCCACTTGAAAGTGAAATCAAGATGCTGGAAACCGCCGTGGAAGGCCTATCCTATCAAGAGTGTGACATTATCAAGGAGCTGTATTTTAAGAACAAATCAATCTCACAGGTTGCCGGGGAACACTCGACCTCTGAAAGAAGCATCCGTTACGCCCGCGATGCGGCAATTAACAGGCTCAATTCTATCTACGGGCGATATCAAAAGATTACATTTGGGGGAATAAAAAATGAACATGCGTAATTTACCGTATGAGGCGATAGTAACATTGGCAAAGTTGGTGGCTAATGATTTGGGAATGCAACCAATAAACGAAAGGTGCTTGCTAAGAGACCTCAGAACAAACCCGCCTATGCCAACGATAATTGATAGCGGAGAGGTTCAGTTATGGGTCGATCGTTACTATGTTGCCTACAGCTTGAAAACTGAAAAGTTTATTCATTACGTCTATATTTCGCCGGAACACGCAGATGAGGAACTGCCTGATTTGCCGGAACTTATACTAAAGTGCCGGAACAAAGAACAAGTCGAGATGATGAGAGACGTTATGCAGCAGTTGAAGAGGGCGATTAATAGAAAAACATACTACTTGACACAAAAGTATAAACGCCTGATGGAAAGTGCTTCAGCGGTAGAAAATTAGCGTTTGTCACTTTTTGGTCACTTTTCGTCACTTTTTGGTATGTTTTTGTCAAGATTTTGTCAGCGGACCTATGCTATACTTATAGTGACGAAAAATATAGTTAAGCTCTCAAGAGAAATCTTTGGGGGCTTTTTCTATGCTCAAAAAAGGAGAAATGGAAATGGCCAAAAGAAAGAAAGCAAAATACCGCTGCGAGATATTTAAGTGTAAAGGCAGCAACCCCTGTTGTTTTTACTGTAAACATCAAGCTCTTTGTAAGAGAGTCTGCTTGAACAGCCCTGACCGATGCGGGAAGATACTGTTTCCATCCGCACAGGAAAAAGGTGATTTCGTTGCCTTGGCGCCCTAAAAAGCCCTGCTCCCATCCCGGCTGCCCAAAGCTGACGGCCGGCAGATTTTGCGAAGAGCACGAGAAAGCTGAAGCTAAACGGTACGAACGCTACCAGCGTGACCCGGCGACGCGCAAGCTCTACGGCAGTGCATGGCGGAAGGTGCGCGAGCGCTACATCGCAGCTCACCCATTGTGCGAGATGTGCAAAGCTGAGGGCAAATTAACGCCGGCCAAACAAGTCCACCATAGATGGAGCCGACAGACTGGCAGCGCAGATTGACAAGCTGGACATCCTACGGGAGCGCTACAGCCAGGCAATAGAGTACATATCTTGGTTCGAACCTACGTGGTCCAATTTAACGGACACTGAGCAGCATATTCTTTCCGAGCTCTACATGACGGACAACCAGAAATCAGGTACGACCTACCGCCTGATGCATGAACTTAACTATAGTGAAAGCCATGTCGAGCGGCTTCGTAGCAACGCATTAACTCATCTACGCAGCTTGCTGTACGGATAAAATAGTTTTTATATAAAAGAAAAACAGCTGTAGAAATATCCTAAGAAAACTTACTAATAACTTTCTTGCATTTACTATTGACAAACATAATAAGAAAATATATAGTAAATGCATGTAATAATGTTAGTAAATTTTCAAGGGGGTTTATAAATGGTTACTATTGAGATTGATGTTGATGAGAGCACCCTGAAAGATGCAGAAAAAGCGCTTCGTGCTATTGGAATGGATGTCCAGATCGCGGTAAATGTATTTTTACGTAGAGTTGCTATCGAAAAAGGATTCCCGATGTCTATGACTGCATCGGTATCCAGTCAGAAGGAGCATGCTATTTCTCAGGAAGATGAGGCGAAAGAGAATATGTATCAAACACGTAGCAATAATACCATTACGGGGGAAATGGTTGATGAACTGTGGCAGGCTTTTCTAAAGTATCAGAAAGGTTTAGGTGAAATCAGCCGTTTAAGGGATGAGGTAGCAGAAAACTCGGGAATGAACAGAGGGAGTGCGTTTATCTATTTAAATATTTTAGCAAATCTCATCAAAGGTGAACCGAATACTCGTACTCTGAAAATGAAAGATTTGGAATACCTGATGGAGAAAATAAAATCTGAATTAGGGTCAAATGAATACCAGAACGCTATTCGATCCCTTACAGACTCAGTCCCCTATTGGAGAAAGAAACTTGCTGGATCATTTGGTGATCGTGTGGAAAAAAATCTTAATAGCATTTGGAAAGAATGAGGGAATAGTGAGGGAGTATTTGCCAGAGGATCTTGTATAATAGTAGCATCGAAAACTTTATCCAGAGCCTTCGCAGGGTCTTATCTGCGGGGGCTTTTTCTATGCCGACAACGAGGTGAATTCCAGTGCCATTTAAACCAAAACGGCCGTGCTCCCATCCCGGCTGCCCAAAGCTGACGGACGCTAGGTTTTGCGAAGAACACGAGAAAGCTGAAGCTAAACGGTACGAACGCTACCAGCGTGACCCGGCGACGCGCAAGCTCTACGGCAGTGCATGGCGGAAGGTGCGGAAGCGCTACATCGCGGCGCATCCATTGTGCGAGAACTGCTTGGAGCAGGGTCAGGTAACACCGGCTCAGGAGGTGCACCACGTCAAGCCGCTGTCGCAAGGCGGCACGAACGACTACGGCAATATCAGGGCGACCTGTACTTCTTGCCACTCGTCAATTACCGCTCGCGAAGGCGGACGCTGGCAGAGGCGCTTAGAATAAATCACTGTGGGTACCCGTGCGGGTCAGCGCAAGGACAAGAACATCGTTTTCAATGCGATAGATAAGCAACCAATCGGGCTGGATATGACATTCCCGATGCCCGGCATAGTTACCAGTCAGTTCATGGTCACGATTGTTCGCAGGCAGCGGGATGCCCTGCGCCAGCTTCGTGATGATTTCGTCAAGCAAGGACATCTCCAAGTTGCGTTTTTCCATCAGCTTGTAGTCCTTGCGGAATCTGTTTGTGGGTTTGACGGTATATTTCACGCTTTCAAATCCTTAAACAGCGCGTCAAGGTCGGTATAGCCACGTGCGTTTGGGTCGCGGGCAATGGTTTCCGCTTCTCTCATTGCCGCGATTGTTTCCGCGTTTGGAACACGGGAAATCTCAAACGGGATTCCTTGGCTGCGTACAGCCTGACGAAGGAACACGGTCATGGCTGTGGTCATATTGAGACCCAAGTCTGAGAAGAGTTCTTCGGCTTGCTTTTTAAGTTGAACATCTATCCGGATGCTGACATTTGTAGTTTCATTCATGGTGTTGCACTCCTTTCAATGCTTAGTATATTCATCATACTGCGTGGCATGCACGGTGTCAATACAAGGCTAAAAAGTATGCGTTTGGCAGGGGGCCGGGTGTAATCCCTGTATTCCTATAGGAATTCAACGGGCGTGGCCCA
>JAGXRV010000061.1 GCA_018335695.1 Clostridium sp. | reverse complement strand
CAAACGATTTTGAGGCTCTTTCCTGGCAGGAGGATAGGGCAATGCTGGGAAGCAACCCGAGCGCCTGGCAGGTTCTAAAAAAGGGCGGACTGGGGCAACAACAATGTGTTGCCCCAGTCTGTTTATTTTACCCTTTGGAGAAACTAAAAGCGTTAAATCCCGGGGGTTTGGGGGCAGAGCCCCCATTGTAATCCAAAAGATCAAATAATTACACTGGATTCATGCGCAATTATCGTGACGTTTTTATGCGCATTTAATTTGCCGAATAACATATGGAAGGGTTAAAGGATTTACATGCGCCTGTCCATTGATAACAGCGAATGTATATGTGTTATTAGGTGCAGTTGCGCCAGGAACGAGTAATGGGAGTTCCAAGTAGCCTGCTAAAACAGAGGTGCTATTAACGACTTGACCTCCAGTTATTGTGCCACCTGTTTGAGAAGCACCAGCTGGAAAAACTGTCGGAGCAGGGTTCTGAGTAGAAACATACATCATTGCTGCGCCTTTGATAGTACGAATATTTGCCTCATGCGCTCTTTCCTGTGCATTCCTTGTTACCGTCCCATAAATCGGAATTGCAATCGCCACAAGCACCCCAATAATCACCACAACGACCATCAGTTCAACCAGTGTGAAGCCGTGTGATACAAGCTTTTTTTGGTTTCTCAGTTTTTAGAAAATCCAATAAACACGGTGGTGCTTGGCTATTGGGCATGCCATAATCTGGTAAATTCTATGGTTGTCGTAGCTATCAAAATGTAATCATGCGGCTTTGATAGCTACCGTAACAATAGCATGAAGCCGGTCAGTATTATACATAAGTAAGCTGAATATATGTAATAATATGCAATAAGTCAGTTGACAATTGTGAAATAAATGATATGCTCTACTTAGTTGGGAGGCATTCTATATGATACGAGAAGGTATGAAGGATTTAATTAAGTGGAAAGCCAAAGACCACAGAAAGCCTTTATTACTCCGTGGAGCAAGGCAGGTAGGCAAGACTTGGCTTATGAAAGAGTTTGGAAAAGAGCATTATGAGAAGGTTGCATACATCAATTTTGATAACAATGAACGCATGGAAAGCTTGTCTAGCGGCAATCTTGATATTTCGCGAATCGTAACAGCCCTGCAGATTGAATCAGGGGTAACAATCGAAGCCCATAATACCCTGATTATTTTTGACGAGATTCAGGAAGTGCCAAGGGCGTTAACGTCCTTAAAATACTTTTACGAAAATGCACCACAGTATCATATTCTAGCCGCAGGCTCAATGCTTGGGGTAGCCCTTCACCCAGGCACATCATTCCCGGTAGGCAAGGTTGACTTTATGGAGTTGTATCCGTTAAGCTTTATAGAATTTTTGAACGCAACCGGCAATGAAAATCTGGCAACCCTTCTGGCAGTCAATGATTTTGAGCTGATCACCAGTTTTAAGGGCAAATACATTGATTTGTTAAAGCAATATTATTATATTGGCGGAATGCCTGAGGCGGTCAACACCTTTATCGAAACGCGTGATTTTGCGAAGGTGCGTGAGGTGCAGAACCGCTTGCTTTTGGCTTATGAGCAGGATTTTTCCAAGCATGCCCCAAATGAAACCGTGCCAAGAATACGGATGCTTTGGGCATCAATCCCGGCGCAGTTGGCCAAAGAAAACAGAAAATTTGTCTATGGGCTAATTAGGCAAGGGGCAAGAGCAAGGGAATATGAGCTTGCCATGCAATGGCTTCTTGACTGCGGCTTAATTTGTAAAGTAGGCAGAATAACAAAACCTGATATGCCGCTGATGGCCTACCAGGATTTCAATGCATTTAAGTTATTTGTTTTAGATGTCGGCTTATTATCCGCTATGAGCGGGCTCGATCTAAAATCGCTGTTGGAAGGTAACAGGGTTTTTGAAGAGTTTAAAGGAGCCTTAACAGAGCAATATGTTTTGCAGCAGTTAATCACGAATAAGGACCTAACACCTTTTTACTGGACCGCTGAAAGGTCAAGCGGTGAGATTGATTTTGTCTTCCAATGTGGGCCTGATATTATTCCCCTCGAGGTCAAAGCCGCCGAAAACCTCCAGGCGAAAAGCCTGAAAAACTACTACCTAAGGTACAAGCCAAAATATGCAATTCGGGCATCCATGTCTGATTACAGGAAAGAGGAGTGGCTGACCAACCTTCCGCTGTACGCTATTAATGCAATGTTAAATATTTTTGAGTAGTTGCTTTTACCACGCCGCTGACATAAGAAGAGCATATAGACCATAAATGACGTTATCAAAAAGACAGATATTTTATTGCCCCCAGAATTGGGGTGAGTGAATTCTTCTAAGCCAGACCCCTGCGCATGATAGAACTATTATTTCCTGCTATCCTCAAGCCACAGGATGAACTCTTCGGAGGTCTTGTGGCCTTTTTTTATGTCCTTTTTCCATTGATTAGCATCTTTTTTCCAAATCTCAAAGTTTTCTTTATGGGCAGAAATATGAGGGTTTCTTCTGATCCGCATCTGCTTTGCCTGATAGATTTGGCGTCTTAATTTTTCAGCTTCGTCTGTTTTCAACTTTTCTTCAAAGGCTCTTTGCGAGCCATCTTCTTTGCAAGTTCTGGAGGCATTAAAAGGACTGATGCGGTCACAATACAGCGCGTCTGAGCGCCGCAGAGGTACAAAGTATTTTCCGCAGTTGCCGCATATTTTAATCGCATGGCCAAGAGTAAGTAAATGATAAAGGGAAGCCATGCAAACATCCGCAATGCCGTCACAGGTATAAACACTTGTGACGGCATGTTTGCTTTTATCAGATTTGGCAAATCCCCGAATCGCCGCTTCAAAAGAAGATATCTTGAGATAGGGATTGATAAGGCCTTCAACCGGCTGCTCCGGGTCAAAGCGGTATTGCAGATAATGCTCCGGAACACTTAAACCCATTAAATGCAAAAAGAACATGAAGTTTTCCATGGTATATAACGAGGGGTCTTTGATGCACAGGTCGACAAACTCTGTCATGCGCACATAGAAATAAGAGGTATGGTCAATCCGCTCATCAGAATCGGCTAGCCTCAGGTAGATATGATCTGATAGCTGCAGGTCCTTGCCCAGCGAAAGAAAATCCACGAAGGACTGTCCCAGCGACTGTGTTTCGTGGATGCGCCGGTATGCATAAGATATTTCCTCGATTAACCGATTATCGTCAAACTTAATGGTAAACGCCATCATCGTTCCCGCCTTTGCCTAATGTTATCAATCAGTAAGCGCCCATCAATTTTCCCATATGTTAACAATAAATGCCGTATCTCATTGACTGATAACAAAGTTATCAATTATAATTAGTACATAGTGATTATATAACAAGTCTTATATCCCGGTCAAGGAGGTGAATCCATGAAAAACAAAGATTTAAGGGATGAATTCAGAATCGCCAATGTCAGGCAGTGGGAAGTCGCTGAAGCCATGGGCATCTCGGAAATGACTTTTCTCAAATGGCTGAGGCGGGAATTGCCCGATGAGAAAAAAAAGCTTGTCAGGCAAGCCATCCGTAAAGCCGTAGCCAGCAAAAAATCATAACTCCGGTTCTTTGACAACCAAATAGCCACACGTTTAAGGTGAGTCGGCAATGTACGTGAAACCTGATCAGCAAGAATGCTGGTGAAACCGATAGGGCAAAAGCATGATGACATGACCGGAAGGAGAGGAATCGCATTGTCCGGCAATGCCAGCAGGAAAAACAAACGCTACATGTTGATGAAGGAACGCAGGCGATTGTTCGGGGACATTTCTGCCAAAGACAGGACCGGCGTCGTGGATTTGGTGGCCTATGCTGCGGCAAAAGGGACGGTCATCACTGGCAGCGCACAATATAACCCCGGCAGAATCATCGTGAGAAAGAAGAAAAAGGAACAGTAAGCACTTCCATAGCGAGGTGTTTTTTTATTGCACAAAAACAGAAACAGTCCAAAGGACCAAAACCTTGTAAGTACTACGAAGGGAGGGGAAGAGGCATGCATGTGACCATTGAGTGCTCAAAATGCGGCACAACCAATAGAATTGACGTCTGTGACGCTGTCCGGGCAGTAATCGAGGCGGCAGAACGTGATTCCATCTTTGCCGGGTTTCTTTGCACAGAGTGCGGCGAAGCGGAAGAAGCAAAATTTTGTGAGGAATAAAGAAAAGGAGGTGCGGCGGCTGTGCAACACCTAAAAGGCATGAAGATCTGGCTTTGCTGGCGGCATGAAACCGTCAAAGGCCGCCGCACCAAGGTTCCCTACGGAGCGGACGGCAAGAAGGCAGGTACAGACGGCAAGTATAGTCATCGCTGGGTTATGTATGAAAATGCTCTGGAAGCCGCCAAAAAACATGGTTTTGACGGTGTGGGACTGGTTATCCCGCCCGGCTATGGCGGCATTGATGAAGACCATAGGGATAGCTTCGACCCGCTTGCCGTGGAGATCAGGGAGCGGCTTGATACGTATGAAGAACGCTCTCCCAGCGGCACAGGGCAACACCTGCTGTTCCAATGCGACCTGTCAAAAATCCCGCAAAGAGACGGGAAACTGGACAGCCGCTATTACGCCAAGAACCCGCACAACAAGCTGGAGATCTACTTTGGCGGACTGACCAACCGCTTTTTCACCTACACAGGGGACGTTATCTCAGACAAGCCTGTGGCGGATTGCACCGAAGCAGCGCTGTGGTTTCTTGATACCCATATGCAAAGAGCCAGGTTCAAAAAAGAGAAGAAGCAAAGCGTTTACGACCCCATCGCCACCGCAAGAAAGGCAAAGAACGGCGATAAGTTCATCGCCCTCTACGATAACGGCGATACGTCCGGCTACTGCAGCGACTCTGAAGCCGACCTTGCCCTCTGCAATGCACTGGCGTTCTTTACAGGCGGCAATGAAGCGGAGATCGACAGGCTCTTTCGACAGTCAAAGCTGTACCGGGAGAAGTGGGAGCGTGATGATTACCGGGAAGCCACCATCCAAAAGGCCGTTTTAGGCTGTAACGGACGGTTTGATCCCGCAGCCAGACCGATGCCTCCCTATCTCTTTTATAACCCTAAGACCGAGAACGTGGGTGTGAGCCGCCCGCTTTTAGCTAAATTCCTCCGGGAAAACCTGCGCTACCTGTTTGTACGTGACAGCGCCAGAGGCGGTGTTTTGCGCTATGTCTACGAGGATGGCGGCGTGTACGCTCTCTACTCCGACGATATGCTTCGTGGGGTGATCAAAGGCTATATCACCTCCTTTGACGAGACAATTCTGCGCATGGGCGATGTTGGCGAGGTGTTCCAGCAGTTAAGCACCGACCTGGTATTTGTTGACAGTACCGCCTTAAACGCCGACGAGGGAATTATTAATTTCCACAACGGTGTTTTGCAGCTGGATACCCTGCAGCTGCGCCCACACAGCCCGGACTACCTGTCCACCGTCCAGATTCCCTGTGAGTGGAAGGGCGAAGCGCAGCCTACCCCGGTGTTTGATGCGTTCATGCGTGACCTAACAGAGGGCAGGAAAGACATCGAAAAACTCCTGCTCCAGTTTATGGGGGTATGTCTGTCAAACATCAAAGGCTGGCGGTTGAAGAAAGCTTTGTTTCTGGTGGGTAAAGGCGATACAGGCAAATCCCAGTTAAAAAGCCTGACCGAGCGGCTTTTGGGCAAGGGGAACTACGTGGGGATTGATTTAAAAGAACTGGAGGCCCGCTTTGGCACCGGCAACATTTACATGAAGCGCCTTGCCGGGAGCGCGGATATGAGCTTTGCTTCCATCGACGAGGTGAAGGTGTTCAAGAAAACCACAGGCGGCGATTCTCTGTTTGCGGAGTTCAAAGGGCAAAACGGCTTTGAGTTCGTCTATGACGGCATACTCTGGTTTTGTATGAACAGGCTGCCCAAGTTCGGCGGCGATAATGGCCGGTGGGTGTACAACCGCATTATGGTGGTTGAATGCAACAACGTGATCCCGCCAGAGAAGCAGGATAAGCGGCTTTTAGACAAGCTCTACGCCGAGCGGGAAGGCATCGTATACAAAGCGGTCATGGCGCTGCGTGAGGTGATAACAAGCGGCTATGCCTTCAACGAGCCGCAGTGTGTGGTAACCGCCAGAGCCGATTATCAGCATGAGAACAGCACGGTCATCAGCTTCTGGTCCGAGTGCATGGAAAAGCGCCCAGGCATCAAAATCCACGACAACTGCACCACCGGCAAGGTGTATGACGTGTACAAAGCGTGGTGTGCCGACAATAACCATGGCTACTCTAAAACCGCCAAAGAGTTCAGGACGGAGATTGCTGAGCATTTAAACAAAGCGGTTTCCGATATGACCACACGCCGCGCCCAGGGCATGGTCTATAAGGACTATACCCTGACAAACGACGCCAAACAGCAGTATGCAAAGGCTTATGGCTATGACGGTGCGGAATTCCTTTGTGCGGCAAGCAGTTAAGACAGTGTAGTTAGTGTAGGTTCAGTGTAGGTTTTTTGAAGAACCTACATCGCTATAAACCCAATGTTTACAAGGGTTTGTGAGCCTTCAGTGTAGTTAGTGTATGTTCTGCAAACTCTCGCGCGCGAGAGAGAGAAATGAGAGTGTGTATGAAAAAGAAGTGTGTAAGAAGAAAGTTATAAATGTAAATATGGAGTTGCAAAAACCTACACTACCTACACTAAGAAAGGTGAAAGTACGATAGATAAAGGGTTTATGGCGATGTAGGCAGCGAGAATTACCTACACCACAACCTACACTGCCTACACTAAATTCAGCGTCCCTGCACCCTTTGAATAAGTTCCGCAGAGGCACCGGCGGCAATTCATATCCAGGTATACTCAGAACGTTCACCAAAATAGCAAAGATTGGAGAACTGGATCATGAACAATTATGTACTCGTACGGGATGAGCAGGATTTCCTCTGTCCCAGGCCCTACATGGGCAACGTCCTGCTCATTAGTCACAACGGTGAAAGCTACCGTCACTATCTTGCAGAGTGCGGGAACAGCACTTATGAACTGTTTAACACCTACCCGGATGAAATGGTTAGACCACGGAGAGTCAGATGCCCAAAATGCTCTTCGCAGCTGGTTTGGCTGATGGGCAGTAAATACCAATGTGTCATCTGTAAGGGAATCTGACCGTAGGGAGGGGAGTAAATCTCTACACCTTTAAGCCCGGTAAACGGGCAGCGGGTCACGCGCAAAAAAATAACGGTTCAAACGGGGGATTAACCCCTAAAAATTACCAAGGAGGAAGAGATAATGACAAACACACAAAATTTCTGGAACTCTATGAGGGGAAAGCACATCAGCCCTACTGCTTTCAATGACCAAATGGGCAGTAACCAGACCCCGGACGAGTTTAAGGGCAAATTCGACAAGGCTCTGGCCAAGGACAATGTCTTCCGCAGACTGGCTACTGTGGTTCATACCACAGCACCGGAAGGAACAATTCAAGCGGTCGCATCCACCGGATTGGCAGAATGGGTTGCTGAAGGGGGATCCATCCCGGAAAGCGCTGATGCCATTACTCCGTTCCCGGTCTATTCCCATAAGCTGGCAAGCCTTGTCAGGCTCAACAATTCCTTTGTGAGCGATAACGCCTTCGATATTGAAAAGTATCTACTTAACGCTTTTGCCAGACGCTTCGGCAGAGCCGAGGAAGCAGCATTCCTTAATGGCGCCGGAGTAGACGAGCCTATGGGTCTGTTGAGCAACAGCGGCGCTGAAGTTGGCGTCACTGCAGCAAGCATGACTTATGACGATGTAGTGAAGTTGTACTTCTCGCTTAAATCTGAATACCGTACCAATGCCGTGTTCCTGATGCATGACGATACAGCTATGGCTCTTCGGACGCTAAAAGACAGTGCCGGAAGTCCAATCTGGAGTGCCCAGAATGACACCATCTTTGGGAAGCCTGTCATTACATCGCCATCCATGCCTTTGCCGACATCCGGGGCAAAGCCTATCGCCTTCGGTGACCTCTCCTATTACTGGGTCATTGAGCGTCAGCCAATTACCATCAAGCGCTTAAATGAACGATATGCGGTTCAGGGTCAGATCGGCTTCACAGCCTATGAGCGCCTGGACGGCAGGCTAATCCTGCCGGAGGCGGTCAAGGTTCTGCAGATGGCAGGTTAACGGACTTAACGCTGATCCTGGCAGACCGACTATCCTTAGAGAGCCGCTGCCCGCTGCACCAGAAACGCCGAAGGAGGCGGCGTAGGGTTCTGATTGACAAGTGCAGCGGTGGCTAGGGTCTGCCTGGATTTTATTTTTTGGCCGCTTTGGATGGATCAAAAGAAGTGCTGATTTGCTTGACTATTCAGCACTAATAAGTGATGTATGTACGTATAAAAACGCTGGAAAGGAAGTGGTTTTATGCGGAACATGGCAAGCAAAAGGAGGAGGTCGGACTATGCTCTTTAGCGAAGCCGCCGAGAAATTCTATGCCTACATGGCAAGCATTGACCGAAGCCCAAGGACCATTGATGTGTATACGAGGGATTTGTTTTATATCCGAAAATTCCTGGAAGAGCGCAAAAACGGCCCGGTCTACATTGAGGATATAACCCAGGAGGATTTGGAGGAATTTATGCGCTATGCCAAAGAGGTTAAGGGGCATTCGCCCAATACCCGCAGCAACTATTTCTACACGCTCCGCGCCCTCTATTCTTTTGCCTGCAAGAAAGGACTGACCGAGAAGAACATCGCCGCCTCCATGGATTTTATGCGGATGCCAAAAAAAGAGCGCAACTACCTGTCCCCGCAAGAGGTGGAAACCATCGCCGAGGCCATTCACAGCCCGCTCATTAAGCTGATGGTGACTTTCCTCTTTAACACGGGTCTGCGCATCTCAGAATGTTTAAACCTAACGCTAGAAGATGTGGACTTGGAGAAGCGAACAATTCATGTGCGCCAGGGCAAGGGGCGAAAAGACAGGCTGGTGCCAATCAACAACACGTTATACGGCTTGCTTTTGGATTACAGAGAAAACTGGCGCGATGGTTATGCCTCTGATTTCTTTTTCGCCACGAGAAAAACCGGAAAGATATCGTACACTTACGTCAACGGCACTCTCAGGAATACCGCGAGGAAACTGGGCATCAAAAAGCCGGTATCCTGCCACATCCTGCGGCACTCGTTTGCCTCAGCCCTGGTGCAGAAGAATGTGGGACTGGTGGAGATTCAAAAGCTGCTTGGCCACGAAAGCCTGGCGGTAACATCCATTTATACCCATACGAACATGGCGGCGCTGAGCGACGCGGTGAATACACTTTAAGACGAAAGGGGGCCACCGGTGTGGCATTGGTTGAATGCAAAGAACCTGTCTTTGACAGGCAGGTAGATGAAATATTAAGGATGCTGGAAGAGGGGATAGACCGATCGGAAATAGCAGAGAAGCTGGGTTACAAGAATCCCATGTCCATGGACAACTATATGAGGCGGCGCAACTTCTCCTGGGACTCCAGACAAAAGATGTTTGTCCCTGCAGCGGAGCGGTATTCAGCAAAACTGCACAACAATATCCTGCCGCTGCATGGAACATCAAAAGCGGCGCTTGTCATATCCCACTTTGCACAGGACGGTGCCGATGCCAAAGATATCGCCAGGCAGGTTGGTTTTGCAACCCACACAGAGCTGGCTGGTTATATGAAGAGCAAAGGGTATGAATGGAATTCGACGGAAAGGAATTATGTTAAAGGATCCCCGGCTACGACAGCAGTTGCTCTGCAGCAAAGCGATTATGCTGAACAGGCAGAGCCGGGTGTGGATGAAGCACTCAAGAACATCCTGCCGCTCCTCAAGAGGCTGCAGGTGGGAGAAGGCCAGCCCGCAGTATCAGAGTCAAAGAGCATACAGAGGTATCAGGTTCAGGGGATGTACGGTTCTAAGGCTATGCGCATGGCTAATGTTCTTGATGAACTGGCTAGGCGTTTCAGCATGGAAAGAAATATTAGCCAAAGGGAAATGTTCGAGGTGGCCCTGATTGAGTTTTTTCAGAAGTACGGGTACCGGGATGAGGATGAGAAATATTTGCTTGGATAGCTGACGGGAATATTTGACTCTGATAGAACCGGTTGTATAAGAATGTACAGAGTGTATGGTCAGCACAACCTATATAGCAGATAGCCCTGTTTGCTTTTCACCTTTTGTGGGTGAAGGGCAGGCAGGGCAATTTTTTGTGTTTTAGCGTTGCTATTATGCCTCCTGCGAGCAGCTACAGGTGTGCGCTTAATAGATATCTCACTGAGCTCAAAATTGAGCTCAGTAAAATTACACTCAGGTGATATTGAGGCTCGGTTGTTTGTTCACCTCATTTTTGCCTTGAGTGACTAACACTAGCCGACATAACTCCGGAAATTGGCCAATCCCCTGGCGCATTACAGGGCAAATATGGGCGTCATGGGCAGGCAGTGTGAGTAGAGTGGTCAATACTGCTTCTTCCAGTCAGATCGTCAAGATGCATAGAAGAAAAAGGGGCATCGACGTGATTATCTTCAATTACGCCGCCCCAGCGAGACGTACAGGCTCACCGCTGGCAAGGTTGTCGCCGATGATGTCAGTGAACGCCTGCGTCCTGGGTGTGGTTGTTTATTCTTTCGGCGGTAGTGCAGGCTAGATCGATTTTGTTGAACTCTATTTTCCTCCGTTCACTGACCTATTGGATGCTTGCGATTGAAGTGATAGCATCATTTATTTTTGGCATGAAAAAGACCTGCCCCCTGCGCTGAAGGAGCTGGTCTTTGGGGTTGAAATCAGTTTCGAACATAATTCGGGTTATACCCGGTACCTTGCGAGGGAGCAAAGCGACCGAGCTTGCTATTTGCTGCTAAATGAAAAAAAATCTCTATTTTAGGATTTTATTTATGTTATTTTGAAGGAATTTGGTAGAATGACTCGAACAGTTATAGATAGAAATATACTAATATATATTTACCGCCGCCTATAAAGGGTGGCGGTCTTCGCTTACAAAGTTATCGACAATAATGTATACAATATGTCAAAAATCGCGATGTTCATATATTAATAACACGATAGGAGGGATTACTGTGAGTAAAACATGCTTTGTCATAATGGGATTTGGCAAAAAAACTGATTTTGCATCAGGGAGAACTTTGGATTTGGATAAAACATACAAAAACATTATTCAACCCGCTGTCATAGAAGCGGGATATCAATGTATACGTGCTGATGAAATTCAAGATTCAGGTATAATTGACAGGAGCATGTACGCTTTGTTAATTAGATCTGAATTAGTTATTGCCGATATTTCTACATACAACCCAAATGCAATTTATGAATTAGGAATTAGACATGCAGTAAAACCATATTCTACAGTTATTCTAAAAGAAAAACAGGGCAGTATTCCATTTGACTTAGACCATACCCGTATATTTACGTATGTCCATCTTGGTGAGGACATCGGGGCAGATGAGGCTAAAAGATGTCAATCTGAGCTAGTATCTCTGATAAAAGAAATTGATGCAAAACCTAAAACAGATAGCCCACTTTATGAATACATAGAAATTGATCCGCCGGTTATGTCAGAAGAAGAGTTTAGCAAAATTGTTAGTGATCTCGCAGAACGTGAAAAACACATATTTGCAATTGTTGAGCAAGCTAAATTTGAAATGAACTGTGACAATTTTATAAAAGCAACACAACTTTGGGAGAAGGCAAATCGTGTTCTTCCTAACGAACCGTACTTTACACAGCAATGGGCATTATGTAGATATAAATCGAAGTCTCCCTCGGCAATTGTAGCATTAACAGATGCATTACAGATAATTCAACAACTAGATTCTGATGGAAATACTAACGATCCTGAGACGCTTGGAATTACAGGTGCTATTAACAGAAGGCTTTATCAATTGACTGATGATGAAGAATATTTGGACAGAGCAATTGACTACTATGGTGTTGTTAATCACGCTGTTTGACGGTAGTTTTTGCACCGAAAATGTCGGTTGTAAATAGTGTTGTTCACCGACAGTTGCCTGAAGATAGTAAAAAACAAGCCCTGGTGACAGAACTTGTTTGGTCGAAATAAATCAGGCAACATTGTAATTTTTAGTGGGGTTAAGGTAGAATTTTACTTGCTCAATAATGACATACCAGTCTGTATCCATCTCTACACGACCTTGCAGGATGTACCCCTGTAAGTGAATATTAATGACGCTACCACAATGGATGGAGCGGCAGTAACTATTGTCTG
>JAGXRV010000060.1 GCA_018335695.1 Clostridium sp. | reverse complement strand
CCGATAATGGCTCGGACATGTGAGGTTCCGATATCCATTCCGCAGACCAGATTCCGTTTAACCACAATTGCATCCCCTCGCCCCTCTTGTTCACTGTTTTCTTATTCCACAAGACTGTTCTTTTCCCTTTTTTTAGACTAATTGTTTTTTTGTGTTTTTTCTTCAGTCAAAGTGTTAAAAGCAGGTGCTCCCGGAACACGCAAATCTATGTATCCCTCGGCTTGCCTCCCTTGTAAACGACCGATAATCTGCACTAGCAAAGCCGCTTTCTCACTGTGATTGCCCTGTCCCAGCCAGACTGTGAACCCGTCCATAGTTATCAGCACTAACTTCTCAGGTTCTGCAAAATTCAGCTCTGACACTGCTACCCCTGCGGCCGCCATAGCCTCTAACGCTTGTACCACTTCTTGCAACTGAAGGCCGCTAAGCAATGTTTCGCCTACCGACAACTCCAGCGGAGCCAAACCTGTCAGCATGGGAATGTTATAGTTTTGCGGATTTTGGGTTGTGGCGAGCACCATACCGTCACTACCCATTTCAAAAAAATATCCATTATATGGAACAAGTGCCAGCGCCCTCTTTTCTGTTACTTCCACCTTCAATTTATTCGGCAGTTCGCGAGTCACCCGCGCGCTTTCTATTCTGGCAATAGTTTTTAGCTTAGCCTCCTGCTGCGCCTTATTCAATCGCCAAATATTGTCTCCCTCAGCAACTGAAAGCGCGAGTCGTATCTCTTTTTCTGTAGTGTACGTATTGCCGTAAATATTGATTGCGGCAATAGTAAAAAAATCGGAACCGATAAAACTGAGAAATGTCCAAAGAACTACCACAAAAAGCAACGTAGCCAATAAGCGCCGCTTAATCAGCCGTGTTTTTTCCGGATTGACTGAAACCTTTTTTCTGATTCGAACCGGTTTTACAAAGCGTCTCTTTTCCATCTGTTTCTGCCTCCAAATAATAAACGACGAGGTTGGCGTCTGTGAATTACAGCCCGCCAACCCTCCTAATATCTGCTCCGATCTTGCTTAGATCCCCCTCAAGATTTTCATAGCCGCGCTTGACATGTTCCAATCCTTCCACAATCGTTTCGCCTTCCGCTGATAATCCCGCCACCACCAGGGCGGCGCCGGCTCGCAGATCAGAAGCGGTCACAGTCGCGCCTGTTAACTTTTTCACGCCATTGACGATGGCTGTACGGTTGTCGGTGGCAACAATAATACTGGCACCCATGCGGTTCAACTCGCCCACATGCTTAAAGCGCGACTCAAAGACGCTTTCCACTATGATGCTGCTCCCTCTGGCTCGCGTCAAAAGCGCCATCATCTGCGCCTGCAAATCGGTAGGAAATCCCGGATAAGGCAGCGTGCGCACAAATTCAACCGCCTCAGGTCGAGCAACTCCTTGGATCCGCAACCGATCATTTTCTTCCCTGATTTGCACACCTGCCTCCCGCAGCTTGGCTGTTACCGCCTCTAAATGAGCCGGAATCAACTTTTCCAAAATCACATCTCCGCCGCTGGCTGCCACTGCCGTCATCAGCGTTCCCGCCACAATTCTGTCCGGGATGACGCTATATTCAACGCTCGCCAATTGCGAGACACCTTCCACCCTGATTTGGTCAGTCCCCGCCCCCCTGACTCTGGCACCCATCTTATTTAAAAAATTCTGCAAATCAACAATTTCCGGTTCTTTGGCGGCATTGGCAATTGTCGTCATGCCATGAGCATAAACGGCTGCCAACATAATGTTTTCCGTAGCGCCCACACTGGGATAGTCAAGATGTATATCTGCGCCTGTCAGGCGCACACTGCTGCCATGGAGATAACCCTGCTGCTGCTCACGAAACTGGACGCCTAGCGCGGTCAAACCTTTTAAATGCAGACCGATAGGGCGATGTCCGATAGCACAGCCGCCGGGACGTGAAATGCAAACCTCACCGAAGCGGCCAAGCAGCGCTCCCATTAAAAATACGGTGGAACGCATTTCCCTCATCAGCTTTTCATCAATCAGATAACTATGCACATTGCGAGTGGAAACAGCCATATTGCTGCCGCTCCAGGTGACACTCACCCCAAGACTGCGCAGAATTTCCACCATTTTAGCCACGTCGCGAATCCGCGGCACATTTGTCAAAATTATTTCCTCGCCTCTTTTATTTAACAAAACGGCGGCTAGAATCGGCAGGATCGAGTTTTTCGCTCCTCCTACTCTCACAACTCCCTCTAGACGGTTACCGCCGCGGATAACATATCTTTCCATTTTCTCACCTTCCTGCTTAATAACCAAGTAAGCGAATTTCCAGTTCAAGATTTACGCCAAACTGTCTTGCCACTTCTTCCCTGGCCATTTCCAGCAGAAACCAAACATCAGCGGCGCTGGCATTACCGCAGTTAACAATAAAATTAGCATGCAAATCGGAAATCATAGCTCCACCCGCTCGCCGCCCTTTCAGGCCGGCGGCTTCAATCAGCCGCCCGGCGAAATCATGCGGCGGGTTTTTAAAAATACTGCCGGCATTAGGTTGGAGCGGTTGGTGTTCGCGGCGGAAACGAAGATGCTGACCGCATATTTTTGCCTGTAAATCCCGCTCCCCTTGCGACAGACGCAACTTAACCCGGCAAACTACAGAAGCGGATGTAATATTGCTTTTGCGGTAAGACAAGCCCAAATCTTTAGCCGCAAAACTATGTAAGCACAGTTTTTCATCTAAAATCAGCGCCTCAAGCAAAACATTACCAATGGCAGAACCATGTGCACCCGCATTCATCACTAAAGCGCCGCCCACCGTACCGGGTATGCCGGCGGCAAAATCGAGTCCCGCCAAGCCGCGTCTGCCGGCATCGCTTGCCAACCGGGCCAGCGGCACTGCCGCACCTGCCTCCACACAGCAGTTTTCGTAGGCAAATTGCTTAAACTCACCGGCCAGCCGCACCACCGCACCGCGGTATCCCGCATCACTAACCAGCAAATTTGTGCCGCTGCCCAGCAGATAATAAGGTATCTCCTCCCGCCGCAGAATCGACAGCACAATAATCAGATCCGTCATTGTCAGCGGCTCAACGAATAAATCCACAGGCCCGCCGATCTTAAACGAGGTATGCCGCGACAATAATTCATCGCTGCGTACTATCCCGCTTATCTGGGACGCAATTTTCTCCGCCGTATTTCTCATCCTTGCCTCCATGCGCCGTACCGGTAGCGTAATTTATAATATGCAAAGGCGGCTGTAGTGTGTTTTTTACTTGGCCGATTTGCGAATTATCTCGGCCATCCTCTCGGCTGCGTCAGGCACACCGAGCGTTCGACTCGCCGCTGCCATCTCTTTTAACCGTTTTCCGTCGGCAAGCAGTTCAATCAGCAGCTCAGACAAACTCTGACCGCTTAAATTGCTCTCCTTTAGCAAGACGGCTGCGCCCTGCTCCGCAAGAAATCTGGCATTATGTTCTTGGTGGTTATTTGTCACATTAGGCGACGGCACAAGCAGCGCCGGCACGCCAAGTGCGGTAATTTCCGCCAAAGTTGTGGCACCGGCTCGACTGATTATAAGGTCTGCCTTTCTAAGCAGCTCCGGCAAGTCAGGATGATAAGGCAGGATATGCAGACGATTTGGGAAACGGAGAGTCAGCGCAGCCAACTTGGCTTCCAGTTCGGCAAAATAACGCTTCCCGGTAATATAAATTGCCTGCGCGTCACAGGCAGGCAACACCTGCCCAACCGCCTCCGAAAACGCCAAGTTAAGTTTAGCCGCTCCATGACTGCCGCCGACACATAAAAATAAGGGTCTTTGCGGCCGCAAAAGCACTTCGACTGTCTCCTTGCCTAAGGCAGAGACTGCTTCCGAGGCCCGCGGATTTCCGGTAAACACCGTCCGTGCCTGCCGCGGAAAATAATGTTCCGTACCGGGAAAGCTAAGACAAACTCGTCCGGCAATACGTGAGAGCAAAATATTTGTCAGCCCGGGAATGGAATTTTGTTCATGTATAACAGTCGGAATCCGCGACAAAAAGGCGGCAAGCACCACCGGACCTGCGACATAACCGCCTGTTCCCACAACCAGATCCGGCTTAAACATCCTGATTAGGCGCCCGGCGGCAAACACTGCAGAGGCGGCCAAAAATACTGCTCGTCCCGCTTGCAGAGAGAAACGCCTCTGCATACCGACTACCGGAATCGTCTCCAGCCTAAAGCCGGCTGCCGGAATCAGTTCCTTTTCCATGCCGCGCAGAGTCCCCACAAACAAGACTTCTGCCCTGTCTGCGGCAACCAAATGGCGAGCCAGAGCCAAAGCCGGATAAATATGGCCGCCTGTGCCACCACCGGCAAACAGTACACGCACGGCAAATCAGCCCCTTCACCTGGAATGTTTAGAAATATTCAGCAGAATACCGATACTGCTCAAAATAACAAGCAGCGAGGAGCCGCCAGCGCTGATTAACGGCAGATTAATCCCGGTAACCGGGAGAGAGCCGGTAACTACACCGATATTGATTAACGCCTGCACACCAATCATCGCCGTAATCCCTGTAGCCAGCAGACTGCCAAAAGAGTCGGGAGCCATCAGCGCCACTTTAAATCCGCGCCACAATAAAAGTAAATAAAGAAGCAATACACTGCTTGTGCCAATAAAACCCAGTTCCTCGCCGATTACAGCAAAAATAAAATCACTATGAGGCTCAGGCAGAAAAAAAAGTTTCTGACGCCCCCGTCCCAAACCCACCCCAAACAAGCCGCCCGGCCCCAGCGCATAAAGCGACTGGATAATCTGATATCCGGTGTTTAGAGGGTCAGCCCATGGGTCTAAAAACGACATCATGCGGCGCAAGCGGTAAGGCTCACTGACCATTAAATAAAGCGAAGCCGGCAGCGACAGGACGGCAATTAAGCCTAACTGGTATAAAGGTATACCTGCGGCAAAAATAATAATCATAATTGTGGCGGCCATAGCTAACGCCGTTCCCAGATCAGGCTGCAGCAAAATCAAAAGAAAAAAAAGCCCAAGAACCGCAAGCACAGGAAAAGGCCCTTCCAGGAATTTGTTCATCCGGATATCTTTTCGTGACAAATAGGCGGCAGCAAACATTATCAATGCTACTCTGGCAAAATCTGACGGCTGCCCTGTAAAGCCGCCGATACCTATCCAACGTCGTGCCGCATTGATTTCCACACCTATACCGGGAATAAAAACTGCGAGGAGCAATAAAAGGCTTATCAAAAGCGCCGCGTTAACCCAGCGCTTCAGTTTCCTGTAATCATAATTACTAAAGAAGAACATGCCCGCCAAACCTAACAAAGCCCACATCGCCTGGCGACGCAAGTGAAAAAAAGAATCGCCCCGGCCAGCCTCAGCAATCCAGAGGCTGGCACTAAACACCATGACAATCCCGAAAGAGACAAGCGTCAAAGCTGCAAATAAAATTATAAAATCTGCTTCCTTTGTTTTGATGTTCCGGTTGATCCTCCCGGCCATCTCTTATCCCCCCAACTTCCTGACTGCCTTTTTGAACCGCTCTCCTCGTTCTTCAAAACTGTTAAACATATCCCAAGAAGCACAGGCGGGCGACAAGAGCACAGTCTCACCCGGCTGCGCTTGCCGAAAAGCAATGCTTACCGCCTCTTCAAAAGTGACTGCCAGATCATAAGCACTAAAACCAGCCTCATCAAAGGCGGCAGTCAGACGTTTTGCCACCTGCCCAATTACGACAGCATGAGAAACATGTTCCTTTACAGCAGCGGCAAAGATTGCAAAATCAGCGCCTTTATCATATCCGCCTGCAATCAGCACTTTTTTCTCCGGCAATGCGGCTAAGGCCTTCATCGCAGCATCAATATTTGTTCCCTTGGAATCATTGACAAAATGAACGCCGTTTACACACCCCAGATATTCTAAACGATGAGGAACACCGGGGAAGCGGCGCAACACATCGGCAATAACTTCCGCCCCAACCCCGCCAAGCCATGCCAATAATGAGGCCGCCAAGGCGTTCTCCTGATTATGTGTCCCCGGAATACATATTTCCTCCTGACGACAAAGAACTGCTTCCCGCTCCCCATCCCGTAACACCAAAAAACCGTGACGCAAGAAAGCGCCGCGTGCTACTTCCTTCAGGCGACTAAAAAGATAAACCTGGGAGGCAGGCAAGTCTTTTAAAGCATAAGCCTCCGGGTCATCCGCATTTAACACTAAAATATCCGTCGGTCCTTGATTGGCAAAGATTTTTGCTTTCGCTTCCCTGTAAGCATCCATACTGCTGTGACGGTCAAGATGATCAGGCGAAATATTTAAGACGGTTGCTAACTGCGGGCGGAAAGTACCTGTTCCTTCTAATTGAAAACTGCTCAATTCCGCCACCACAACCTCAGGCCGCTCTCCGGCTAAAACTACGGCCGACAGCGGCAAACCGATATTGCCGGCCACAGCCGTCTTTTTCCCGGCGGCTCTATACATTTCCCCGGTCAAGGCGGTAGTCGTAGTTTTTCCGTTAGTGCCGGTAATTGCAACAAGCAAACACTCCAAAAGCCAATAAGCCAGCTCCACTTCCGCGATCACCGGGATACCCAGCTCTTTAGCTCTCAGAAGCGGAGGCAAGCTATCCGGCACCCCAGGACTTTTTACCACCAATACCACATCTTGATTAACAATCTCTGCCGGGTGACCACCGCCGATAATCCGTAACGCTTCGTTGCTTGCCGGCAGCTCTGCTTCCCGCCGCAACTCGTCAGACGAGCGGCAATCATTGATTGTCACTAATGCGCCTTGCTGCAAAAGCAACTTGGCGCTTGCTACGCCGCTTCTGGCGGCACCTATCACCACCGTCTGTTTTCCTTCCAGCTTCAGCAACATTTATCTTCCTTTCCCTACAATGCTCCCAACTCCAACAGCCCTACTACAGCAAACATAAAGCCTACGGCCCAAAAGCCTGTGACGACTCGCCACTCACCATGTCCGCCCAGTTCATAATGATGGTGGAGAGGACTCATCCGAAAAACCCGTCTACCGGTTAATTTGAAGAAGATCACTTGAATAATTACAGATAAAGTTTCCAGCACAAAAACGCCGCCGATAATGACAAGATAAAGTTCCGTTTTGGTCAACACAGCCATAGAGGCCAACGCGCCGCCCAGTGCCAAAGAACCAACATCGCCCATGAAAACGCGGGCAGGATGCACATTATAGATTAGGAAAGCAAAAACTCCGCCGATCATCGCAGCACCAAATTGAGCAAGCGCGACTGATTCCTGAGCATCTGCCAGAATCGTGTAAGCTAAAAATGCTAAGATAGCGGTGCCTGCCGCCAAGCCATCAATCCCATCCGTCAAATTGACTGCATTAGTCGTGCCGAGGAAAAACAGGACTAGAAAGAGAAAATAACCCAATTCTCCCAGCTCGACGGCAATCGCTGTAAAAGGAATCACAAGCGCCGTGTCGCCTCCCAGCCATCGCCAGGCAACAAAAAAGAAAACAACCAGCAAAAGCTGTCCCAATAGCTTACTGCGCGCCTTAAGTCCCAATGACTGTTTGCGCACAACTTTCAGATAATCGTCAAAAAAGCCAACTAATCCGTTACCAAGCGTCATCAGCACAGCTAAGTAGAGCGGCAAAGTCTGCGGTGCAAAAATCAGCACGGGCGGCAAAAAAGATAATAAAAAAATTACGCCGCCCATCGTAGGAGTCCCTGCTTTTTTAAAGTGTCTGCTAGGCCCATCCTCCCTGATCTGTTGCCCCAAATCTAATTGTCGAAAGAGGCGAATAAACAGCGGGGCCAGAATAATCCCCGCCAGAAAAGCCACTAGAGCTGTCTGTATTAAAACCTGGTTCATTTTTCCCCCTCCAACAACTCCGCCAAAACATCTTCCATCCGCATGCCACGAGACCCCTTCAGCAACGCCCAGTCACCGGACCCGGCTAATTGCACAAGCAGATTTGCGGCAGCGCTGTGCGATACAGGTCGAAACACCCGCTCACGCGGATAGCCGGCTGCTATGGCGGCATCGGCAATGATTTGCGCCCGCCCGCCCAAGACAATTAAGGCATCCAAAGCGTGAGCAGCCACTAAATTGCCGATTTTCCTGTGTCCTTCTTCCTCAAACCCACCCAACTCCAACATATCGCCCAGCACCGCAATCTTTGCAGCGTCTCCAGCCTGTTCCGATAAAACGTCGATGGCAGCCGCCATTGATGTGGGGCTGGCGTTATACGCATCATTTAGCACATTAATCCCCGAGGGGGTCTGTACCTTCTCCAGCCGCATTCCACTTATAGAGATGCGAGCCAATCCGGCATTAAATTCTTCATCTGTCAAGCCAAGCAACCTGCCTACTGCCAACGCCGCCAGCAAATTATAGATATTATGGCGTCCGGGAAGCGGAGAAAACAGTGTCAACGGCGCATACCCGGTCTGCTCAACCTTTACAGATAATCTCCCCTTATCTTTGCCGATGGCAACGCAGCGTACTGCGGCGCCCGCGGAAAAACCAAAAGTAATCACTTGGCAATCGACTTGCTCTAAATACGGCACAAGCAAACTTTCATCAGCATTGGCCACTACCGTCCCATTTGGGGAAACATAGGGTAAAAGTTCACACTTTGCCTTGGCGATTCCCTGGCGGCTGCCCACCGCTTCCAAATGTGATTCTCCAATGTTTGTAATTACCGCCACGCTGGGCCGGGCAAGCCGTGCCAGCAGCTCAATCTCTCCGAATCCGCTCATGCCCATTTCCAGCACGGCCGCCTGATGGCTGGAATCAAGCCGCGAGAGCATCAGAGGCACCCCAAGATGATTATTTAAATTCCCCTCGGTTTTTAATGTCTTTAAACTTACAGAAAGTGTTGCCGCTATCAATTCTTTTGTTGTAGTTTTTCCCACCGAGCCGGTGACAGCCACCACCGGCAGCTCAAACTTTTGCCTATATACTGCTGCTAACTGTTGCAGAGCCGCAAGCGGGCTGGGCACGCCGATTACTGTCATCCCTTCCGGGTAAGAAATAGTCCTCTCCGCAGAAGAGAAACAACCGATGGCACCGTTTTGAGCGGCTTGCGCAATAAATTTATGACCGTCCGTTCTTGTTCCCGCAAGCGGTACAAAAAAATCGGTAGCCGAAATAACCCGCGAATCAATACTCAAGCAGTTTACTCGCCTGTCTGGCATAGCGGGGACGAGCAGCCTGCCGTCAACTGCCGCGCAAATTTCCTTTAGTATCATCTCCATCGGTTGCTTCCCGCCTTTGAATCAGTTCCCTCGCAATCTGCCGATCGTCAAAGGAAATTGTGTGGTCAGAAAATATTTGAGTTGTCTCATGTCCTTTGCCGGCGATTACCACAATATCATCCGCCTGAGCAAGTTCCAGCGCGCGCGCAATCGCATCTTTTCTGTCGGGTTGCACTTCAAAACCGCCCTCGCCTATGGTTCGCAGCAGCCCCGGCAGTATTTCGGCTATAATTTCCCCCGGCTCTTCCGTCCGCGGATTATCCGAGGTAACCACGCAATAGTCACTGTATTTTCCCGCCTCTTCACCCATCAACGGCCGCTTTGTGCGGTCACGATCGCCACCGCAGCCAAAGACTGTCAACACCCGTGCAGGCGCAAATTCCCGTACTGCCCGCAACACATTTGTCAAACCATCAGGCGTATGGGCGTAATCGACAATCACGGTATAATCCTGACCTGCATCAACCAACTCAAAGCGGCCGGGAATTCCGCTTATCCCTTCCAAAACAGACTGAATACGGTCAAGAGGCAAGCCTTCCAAATAGGCCACCGCTATCGCCGCCAAAGCGTTATAAACAGAAAATAGACCGGTCATTTTCAATCTAACTGTTGTGGAACCTACAGGCGTAGCCAACTTGAAGCTGACTCCCTCACGCAAAACCTGCACTGCAGACGCACGGATCTGACAGCGGGGAGAAAGGCCGTACAAAAGCACTTCCGCCGGAGTCTGATCCGCAAAACAATCCCAGTGCGCATCATCTCCGTTAATTACAGCCCGGCGAGGCCGTCCTCCCTTCAAAGGGAAAGAGCCCAGAGAGGAAAAAAGTTTGATTTTGCTTCCTAAATAATGCTCAAAAGTTTTGTGAAAGTCCAGATGGTCTTCTGTCACATTTGTCAGGACTACCGTATCGAAGTCACAGCCAATCGTTCTCTGTAAAGCAAGCGCATGAGAGGAAACCTCCATCGTTGCGTGGGTCACACCTGCTGTGCGCATCCTGCGCAACAACGCTTGCAGCTCATTTGCCTCCGGAGTAGTAGCCAGTGAAGGATATTCTACACCGCCTATATGATAACGTACCGTACCGATCAGACCGGTGACAGCACCACTGCTTGCAAGCAACGCATCAATTAAATGTGTAACAGTTGTTTTTCCGTTTGTCCCTGTAACGCCGGTCAACACCAGTTCACGCGAGGGATAATCATAAAAATGAGCCGAGAGAAGTGCTAACGCCATCCTTATTTCCGGCACTCTGACTAACGTGACTGACGTTTCAACTTCCGGCAGATCGGTAACTATCGCCACTGCACCCGCAGCCTCCGCCTCAGCCATATAACGCTTGCCGTGTGAACGGGCACCGGGCAAGCAAAAAAACACATCCCCCGGCTTGACTTTTTCGGAATGATAAGCAAGCCCGCTTACCGCTATCTCAACATGCCCCCGGACCTCTTTATGAAGCAGCACCTTCAGCAGTTCAGCAAGAGTTTTCATGCTCCTAGTATTCCCCCCTCTTCACCGCAATCATGCCTGCAAAATCAATAGCTTTACAACAGAACAACACTCCGGCAACTCCTTATCTTTCCTGCTCGCTTTCACCGGGAGAAGCAAACTTTACGTTGATAATTGTGTTTACCGGCACGAGTGACTGCGGCTCCGGTTCCTGGCTGACAGCCACGCCGGAACCGCTGCTGTTCATCCTTAGACCAAGCCAACCCAAGATTTCTCCGGCTTCACGCATTGTCTTGCCGGTCAGAGCAGGCACAAGCACTTCGCTTTGCGCTTCTTCTCCGCCAAGATGAGCTAAGATTTGTGTATGCAGCGGCACTTTTGCCCCCGCCTTAGGCGTCTGATTCAGGATTTTTCCGCCACTGCCTATAAAACGAATTCGCAGTCCGGCTGTATCCAGAAGCGCGCTTGCTTCATCCACCGACAAACCTACCAAATCAGGCACATTAACCATTTTGGGAGGCTCATTCTCCACATTGCTTGCCGGCGGAATATCTAAATAAGCCAAAATACGCTCCATCATTTGTTTAAACATCGGCGCAGCCACAAGAGAGCCCCACTGTACCCCTACCTGCGGCGCATCGACGGCAATATAGATCAATACTTGCGGATCTTCCACAGGCGCAAACCCGATAAAAGAAAGAATATATTCCCCGGCAATATAACGGCCGTCAGCGCCTATTTTTTGTGCTGTCCCGGTTTTGCCCGCAAGCCGGTAGCCTTCTATGAAAGCGTTAATTCCGCTGCCCTCGGTAACTACGAGTTCCATTATCCTGGTTACTTCCCGGGCAGTTTCGCCGGAAACAACGCGGCGCACCACCTGAGGCTCATTCCTGCGGACTGTCGCTCCTTGGCTGTCTCGGATCTCTCTGACAACATAAGGCCTCATCAAATAGCCGCCATTAGCCATCGCCGCCACTGCCATCACCTGCTGCAGCGGCGTAACAGAAACACCCTGCCCAAAGGTTGTAGTGGCAGCCTCCACCGGTCCTAATTGCTCCGGTGTAAACAAAATACCAACACCTTCACCGATAGCGTCAATGCCCGAACGCTGACCAAAGCCGAAAGCTTCTATGTATTGGAGCAGTTTTGGCGCGGTTATCCGCTGTCCCAAAGTAATAAAACCGGGGTTGCAGGAACCAAGAACAACTTCTGTAAAATTAATCGCGCCGTGCCCGCCCCTGCTTCTGGTCCAACAACCGATGACTCTGCCTGCCACTACCATTGAGCCTGAACAGTAAAATCCCTCATTGGCACGAAATTGACCTTCTTCAATAGCAGCCGCCAACGTTACCAGCTTAAAAGTAGACCCCGGTTCAAAAGTATCGGTGATAGGTGAGAGCCTCCAATTTTTCTCGGGGTAATCGGCAAAATTGTTTGGATCAAAACTTGGCGCACCGGCAATCGCTAACACCTCGCCGCTGCGAGGGTCTAAGGCAATCACGTTAATTCCCTTAGGCTGCAGTTCCAGCATCGCCCGTTCCATTTCCTGCTCGACAATAAATTGGATATTGCGGTCAATCGTCAAAAACAGATCATTGCCGTCAACCGGCGGCGTGTAGTTCTGCACCCCCTGCGGTATTTGCCGGCCCAGTCCGTCGCTTTCAAAAGTTATCAGTCCATCCCGACCTCTAAGTTCCTGCTCATACTTATATTCCAGTCCGCTTCTCCCATCATCCAGCCCCATAAAACCAATCAGCTGGGCAGCCAAATTATTGTGCGGATAGTAGCGCCTAGGTTCCAGTGTAAACCGGATGCCGCCAAGATCCAGCTTGCGAATCTCCAAAGCAGCTTCCTCCGATATTTTGCGCCGCAGGTAGACGCCTCCGGTTCTTCTGCTCAGTCGCTCGAGCAAAACGGCTTCATCAAGCGCTAAAATTGGCGCCAGCAAACGCGCCGTCTCTTCTTTATCTGTAATTTGCGCCGGATAAGCAAGCACAGATACCGAGCTGGCACTGCCCGCCAAAAGCCTCCCGTTTCGGTCAAAAATATCACCGCGTGGCGCAATTACTCGCTCTCTGCGCATGATCTGATCCCAGGCCTTCGCCCGTAAATCTCCCGCGATTACTACCTGAATCCAAAACAGCCGCAAAGTCAGCGCAAAAATCGCCAACACGGCACAGCCGAAAAGAAAGATTAGTCTTCTTCGCACAGTCGTGCTTGCTACTGTGTTTCGTTTCAAAAGCTAACCCTCCCGAATCTTCAAACAACTCTCTGATTTTATTCACATAACTGTTAATTTCCCGCGGCAACTGCCGTCAGGATTACCATCTGCTCCTGCCCGGGATACTTCATTCCCATTTCCAACGCCAGCTTTTCCAGACGCTCAGGCGACTGCAGAAACGCCATTTCTAATTTTAAATGCTTGTTCTCATCCTGTAAAGCGCGTAATTCTTCCATGCCGCGACCAATACGATGATTTACATCGACCAGATATGTAAAATGCGCCACCAGGGCAACTGCCGTCAACGCAAAGGCCAACATAAAACAAAGCATTCTTGCTTTATGCTCCGCCAAACGGAGAGAATTTTGACGCCGCGTGGCTGCTGCCCTTTGAACGTGTTGTCTTCCTGGCAAAAATGATTGCGTTGCCCTTTTTTTCGCTGCTAACAATTCTATTCAACCTCGCTCTCTTCTAGAACTTTCCTTACCACGCGCAGCTTAGCGCTGCGGGCTCGAGGATTTTTTAGCAACTCTTCCTCAGTGGCTTGTACAGGTTTGCCTGTCAAGCTTGTTACCAGTGCTTCTTTACTGCAAACACATTGCGGCAAACCAGGCGGACAGTGACAGCCTGCAGCGGCATGCTGAAAGATTTTCTTGACGATTCTATCCTCCAGTGAGTGAAAAGTAATCACTGCCAAGCGACCGCCAAGGCACAGACAGGCAATACTTTCATGAACGCCTTTCTCCAGCAGAGCGAGTTCGTCATTCACCGCTATTCGCAGCGCCTGGAATGTTCGGCGTGCAGGATGCGGACCGCGGCGTCTTGCCTTAGCCGGAATTGCAGCTTTAATTACTTCCACCAGTTGGCCTGTTGTTACAATCGGCCCCTTGTTTTTTCTACTGGCCGCAATGAATGCGGCAATTCTGCCTGCCCAAAGTTCCTCGCCGAAATCCCGCAATATTCTCGTAAGCTCTCTTTCGTCCAGCCGGTTAACCAAATCGGCCGCCGTCAAAGCAGCATCCTGATTCATCCGCATATCAAGCGGCGCGTTTGCATGGAAGGAAAATCCACGCTCATCCTCATCCAGTTGGTTGCTTGAAACACCAATATCAAGCAAGATTCCGTCTGCCGCCTTTAGCTGCAATCTCTCCAAAATACTTCTGATGTTAGCGAAATTATCATGAACAAAAGTAACATTATTTCTCCAGAGCGCTAAGTTTTTTTCTGCAGCCGCCAGCGCGTTTTGATCTTGGTCGATGGCAATAAGGCGTCCGCTGCCACCAATCTTCTCTAAAATTGCCCGACTGTGTCCTCCGCCACCCACTGTGCCGTCGACGAAAACCTCACCCGGCTGCGGGTTTAAAAGCTCAAGCGTCTGCCTTAACAGCACCGGCTCATGAGAAAACAGCAATTTACCCACATCCTTACCTTGCGTTATTCCGACTCGAATCACCATCTATAGAGCAAGGTCAAGCATTTTTTCAGCAATATCTTCATAGGAGAGTCCGGCTTGCTCACTATATGCTTCCCACACTTCCCGGCTCCAAATTTCCACTCGGTTGGATACACCGATGACCATCACATCTTTTATCAATTTCGCATGTTCCCTTAAATTATTGGGAAGCAAAATACGACCCTGCCCATCAAGTTCACAGCTCACAGCACCCGAAAAAAAGAAACGCATAAATGCACGGGCATCAGCCTTGGTAAAAGGCAGGGTCTTTAGCTTCTCAGTCAAAAGATGCCACTCTTGCAAAGGATAGACAAAAAGGCAGCTTTCCAGTCCACGGGTAACAATAAAGCTCTCCCCCAAATCCTCACGGAACTTGACAGGGATAATCAAACGGCCTTTACCGTCTATTGCATGTTGATGTTCACCCATGAACACAGAAAATCACCCCTCTCCGAGCAGCCCCCACTTTTTCCCACTTTGAACCACTTTTGTACAATTCAACGCCATTTTTGAGATTCCTTCTATATTTTTAAAGTTGTCTCTAAAAATTTCTAAAAATGCAGCTATATTACTTTGAACCCTCTTTTAATTCTTCTCGCCAAAATTTAACATTCTCTTAACGTGAACACCGTTTGTTTTTAACATAAATTTGTTAAGCTTGTACTATAAATCATCCGAGGAGGCAAAAAAGTAGATGAAAAGAAAGACATCTTTTTCGAGGGTTTTTACGGTTTTAATCTGTCTTGCTATCCTGGTTTCCCTCTTGCCGACTGCAGCTTTTGCGCAGACGAGAAGACCTATCACCATTGAGTTTGACGGACGCGGTATCAGAGGCGATGTCTCCCCCATCATTGTCGGAGGCCGCACGCTGGTACCCATGCGAATTATTTTCGAAACACTTGGTGCCGATGTAAGTTGGGACGAGGCCACCAGAACTGTTTCCGGCCGCAAAGCCGGCAGAGTTATCAATCTTGTGATCGGCAACAGAACGGCGACTATCGACGGGCGTTCAGTAGCTCTCGAGCAGCCTGCTCAAATTAATAACGGCCGCACGCTGGTACCGCTCCGCTTCGTCGGCGAAGCACTTGGTGCCCAGGTAGAATGGGACGGCGCGAGAGCTATCGTCCGCATTTCCAGCACAGACGCATCACGCCGGCGTACACCTGTTGAGCAGGCATTACGCCTGACTACAGGCGGCGCCACCTTCCCCTTCCCCCTTTATACTCGCTTGGTAACCGAATATCGGCGCATCACCGACCCCGATGTCACGATTGACTATGCTTCGGTAGGTTCCGGCGCCGGTATCAGGGGCATTTTAGCCAGAACCTTTGATTTCGCCGGTACCGACGCACAGTTAACTGATGCACAGATGGCACAAGTCGCACCGAACCAAATCCTGCACATCCCCACCGTAATGGGCGCCGTCGCAGTAACTTACAACATAAGCGGTGTCGCCACAGGCTTGCGCCTCACCCCGGATGTGCTTGCCGACATCTACCTTGGTGTCATCACCAGATGGAACGACGCTCGCATTACCGCTTTGAACCCCGGAGTAAGATTGCCCGACCAGCGCATTACAGTAGTCCGCCGCTCCGATTCCAGCGGCACCACGTTCATCTTTACCGACTACCTGTCTGCAGTCAGCGAACGCTGGGAAAGGGAAGTAGGCAGAGCCACCTCCGTACGTTGGCCGGGCACAACTGTCGGCGCACACGGCAATGCGGGAGTAGCCGCTCAAGTGAGCCAACTCCCCGGCGCTATCGGCTATGTGGAACTCTCCACAGCCATTCAAAGCAGATTGAATATGGCACAATTACGCAACAGAGCCGGTAATTTTGTTGCTCCTTCAGTCGATGCCACTTCCGCCGCCGCAGCCGGTTTAGTCGAACAAATGCCGAGAGATATGAGGATGTCACTAGTCAATTCACCCGGTGCCGAAGCTTACCCCATTGTTGGTCTGACTTGGATTTTAGTCTACCGCGACCAGACAGATCTGGCGAAAGCACGTGCTACAGTAGATTTTCTCCGTTGGGCTGTGGTAGAACGCAACTTGGAACCGTTTGCTGCCGATTTGTATTATGCCCCGCTGCCTGAAGGCGTTATCACCAGAGTAAGAGAGCAATTGCAGACGATTAACCACAACGGTCAGCCCATCTTACGGTAGCATCCACGCAAAGCACGCAAAGTAAGAATTACAAAGCAAAACTGTAATGGGCAGAGGCGCACGGACGTGCGCCCCTCTGCCTTTTTTAAAAAAATCCACAGAGGAGATTTGCTGATGACAGCAACAAAACAACCTACCAGCCCGCAAAATGGAGAGGGCATCTTTCCTTATCTGACGGCAGCAGCAGCAGTCCTTATTTTACTTTTAACCGGCAGTATTTTACTTGTTGTCCTTTGGGGAGCTTGGCCGGCTTGGCAAGCCTTCGGCCCTGCCTTTTTGACTACGTCCGTCTGGGATCCGGTACTAAATCTTTATGGCGCTATCCCGGCAGTTTTTGGCACTCTTGTCACATCTTTGCTCGCCTTGGCTCTTGCCGGTCCTCTTGGTATCGGCACAGCCATCTTTTTAAGCGAACTGGCACCGCCTTGGCTGAAGAAACCGGCATCCTTTACGGTAGAGCTGCTGGCGGCCGTTCCCAGTGTGGTCTTTGGACTCTGGGGTCTTTTTGTGTTAGCCCCTTGGTTTAGAGTCGGACCAGGCCAATTTTTAGAAAACAATCTCGGCTTTCTGCCGCTTTTCCAGGGACCGTCCCTGGGGATAGGCATCTTAACAGCAAGCCTGGTCTTAGCGATGATGATTCTGCCGACGATTACAGCCATTTCCAGAGAAGTGATCCGGGCGGTTCCGCTGGAACTGCGGGAAGCAATGTTTGCTTTGGGATCAACCCGCTGGGAGATGATTGCCAAAGTAGTCCTGCCAACCAGCAAAGTCGGCATTACTGGCGCTCTCTTGTTAGGTCTTGGCCGTTCCCTTGGCGAAGCGATAGCTGTAACTATGGTTATCGGCAACGCCAACCTCATCCCTTCTTCTCTGCTGGCGCCGGCGCAAACTATCGCCTCCCTCATCGTCAATGAATTTCCGGAAGCTTTTGACTTACAACTATCAGCCCTGCTCCTGCTTGGCTTGCTCCTTTTTATCATTACTCTCGCCGTTAACGTGCTTGCTGTCTGGCTTGTCCACCGGACAGCTCAAGGAGTCCCGAATTCCCGGGAAAAGCAAGGCAAAAAGCTGTCGCAAAGGAGGTTTTTCAGTAATGGCCAGTAAAAAAATGCGCAAGACAACCGGTTATTTGCTGGAATTTGCCTGTCTGCTTTCTGCCTTGCTTGTTATGCTGGCACTCTGCTTAATTTTATTCTATATTTTTCGCCGCGGCATCGCAGCCGTTAACATTCCTTTTCTCACCAGCCTGCCCACACCGGTAGGCGAACCGGGAGGAGGCATCGGCAACGCCTTAATTGGCAGCGCGATCATGGTCGGCTTAGGTTCGTTGCTAGCCATACCTTTTGGCATCTCGGCTGCCATTTACTTGGATCAGAATCCAAAAAGCAAACTGGCTGGGGCAACCCGTTTTGCAAACAGAGTATTAACAGGTGTCCCCTCTCTGATCGTCGGCCTGTTTGTCTTTACAGTTCTCGTACTGCGTACGGGAAACTATTCAGCTCTTGCTGGAGGCATTGCCTTAGCGGTAATGATGATCCCCACCATCACCCTTTCAGCCGAAGAAATGTTACGTCTTGTGCCCGGCAGTTGGCGGGAAGCTTCGCTGGCGCTTGGCGCCAGCAAAAAACAGACTGTCCTGATGCTGATTCTGCCGGCGGCGACAGGGGGACTGGCTGTAGGCATCATGCTTGCTGTGGCACTGGCGGCCGGACAAACGGCGCCTGTTCTGCTCACCGCTCTCACCAGTCGCTTTTGGCTGGAAAATTTGCAACAGCCTTCTGCTTCGCTGCCGGTGCTGATCTATAATTATGCTTCTTCCCCCTTTCCCGACTGGCAGGAGCAGGCTTGGGGAGCCGCCTTGGTACTTGTGACAACTATTTTGATCTTAAATGTCGCTGCTCAGCTTTTTATTGTGGTCAGAAACAGGAGGCTTTAAAATGACGCAAAGTATTGCTGTTGAAGACTTGTCTGTTTGGTTCGGACGGCATCAGGTTCTCAAAAATGTTTCTCTCTACGCAAAACCGAAAGAAGTAACCGCCTTAATCGGTCCCTCGGGTTGCGGCAAAACCACCTTGCTTCGCTGCATCAACCGTTTGCATGATTTATACTCCAATGCGACAATTCAAGGAAAAATCAAGCTGGACACTGAAAATATTCTCGCTGACAATGTAGACCCGGTTGAACTCCGCCGGCGTGTGGGCATGATTTTTCAGAAGCCTAACCCCTTCCCCCACCTCTCCATCTTTGAAAACGTGGCTGCCGGTCTGCGGCTGCACGGCCTCGCCTGCGGCAGGGCGGCGGCCGACCGTGTGGAGTCCTGCCTGCGCAAAGCCGCACTTTGGGAGGAAGTCAAGGACAATCTTGACCGTCCCGGCATCATGCTCTCCGGAGGCCAACAGCAGCGTCTCTGCATTGCCCGCGCCTTAGCGATCGAACCTACCGTTTTTCTCATGGACGAACCGTGTGCCTCACTGGATCCGGTCAGCACCATGCGTATCGAAGAATTGATTAAAGAGCTAAAAGAAGATTATACCGTGATTATCGTCACTCATAACATGCAGCAGGCGGCACGCATTTCCCAACAGACGGCCTTCGTCTTAAACGGCGAGCTGGTGGAAGCCGGCCCCACTACCGAAATGTTTATTGCCGCAAAAGATGACCGCACAGAAGCTTATCTGACCGGTCAAATGGGCTAAAAAAAAATAGGGACAGGGGGACAGGTGATTTGTCCCACTCGTCCACGCGCCCACCCCGCCCTTACGGGCACCCCTCCAGGGGAGGGGAATTTTTATAGCAGAAAACTATATTGTTTCCAATGTAATGGGAGTGTCATTTCCCTAAAGCCATTCTTCAATCATGCGGCGCAGCGTTGCTTCAGAGGCAGGACCTAAACGGACATCACGAATCATCCCGCCTCTGTCAAGAATCAGTGTTTTTGGAATGCCTGTAACAGCATACATCCGGGCAACAGCCAAATCAGCATCTTTTAACGCAGGAAATGTATAACCGTTTTCGGCAAGATAATTCAAAGCAACTTCTTGCCTGTCATTGACATTGATTGCAAGAATAGTAAATCCTTGCGCAGATAAATCTTCGTAGAGCTGCTGCAGTGCAACCATCTGCTCACGACAGGGAGGACAGGCTGCAGACCAGAAATTAAGCAGCACAACCTTGCCCCGCAAATCATTAAGACTGACCAAATTGCCCTCAAAATCATTAAGCGTAAATCCGGGAGCCTGTTGCCCGACAGACAATCCCTCCTGAGAGCGAAACTGCCTTAACGCCAAAATTGCAACTGCCAATGCCATAATCATAATCAGAATCGGCGCGTATTTCTTCATTCCATCGACCCCTCTCAGTTAAGAAGTATAGCCAGCCTAGCCGTAAGACCAAAAAAGACAAATAAACCAAAGACAACTAAGACAAGACCAAATATTTTTTGCAAATGAGGCAAATAAACCGAGAACCGCTCAACCCAACGACCCACCTGCTCAACCAGCAGAGCAGCCAGCAGAAACGGCAACGCCATGCCCAAAGAGAAAGCAATTAACAGACTGATACCGCCGTCGGTTGCCGCAACATACACTAAAATAGCACCTAAAGTCGGCCCGATACAGGGAGTCCAGCCTGCCGCAAACGCCACGCCCATCAGCATGGCAGTACCTGGGCCGACTCTCTGCGGCAGATAGCTGACACGCCGCTCACGCTGAAAAAAGGCCGGCGAAAAAATACCAGCCAGATGCAGTCCAAAAAGCATCAGCAAAATGCCTGCCAGCCGCTGCAGCAGCAGCTGCTGCGCTGCAAAAAAACCGGCAAACCAGCTTGTAAGCAGGCCAAGCAGAATAAAAACTACACTAAAGCCCACAGTGAAATTAAGACTGTTAATCAAAGCCATATTTTTTTGGGGCCTGCCGGTTTCATCAGCCATCGAACCGGCTAAAAATCCCAGATACACCGGTAAAAGAGGCAGTAAACAAGGCGAAAAAAAAGAAATAACCCCTGATAAAAAGGCAATTACAACAGTTACAGCCGACTGCTCCATCATATACCTCCCTGGGGTATTTCGTTTCTCTTCTATTATCACTGCTTCTTTGCCATTTGTCAAGCCTGTGATCTTTTTTTGTGAACGGACTGTATCTCTTGGGATATTTTTCCGCCTTCACCTACCGCTAAAAACGTTCAGCCATTAAGCGCACTGCAATTGAGAAATAGATGAGTAGCCCTGTGGCATCTTTAATGCTAGTGACAAGCGGACCGGAAGCATAGGCTGGATCAAGGCCCATGCGGCTAAAGACAAGCGGTATCAACGTGCCGATGGTCGCAGCAAGCGTTACCGTAGAAAACATAGCGATACCAACTACAGCTCCAAGAATAGGGTCAGCTTGCCACATCCCAGCCGCGAGCGATACCGTTGTGCCGCAGATTATCCCCATGATTAAGGCCACCCTAATTTCCCGAAAAAAATAACCCCACATTTCGGACATTTCAATTTCTCCTGTTGCCACACCGCGAACAAACACTGTAGACGACTGAGTAGCCACATTTCCCCCCATATCCATAATTACGGGGATAAAAAAAACTAAAGCAGCCACCGCCATCAAAGCTTCTTCATATGCTTGAATCACACTGCCCACAAATAACCCGCCAACAAGCGTAATCAGCAGCCAAGGCAGCCTGCGCCTTAAAATGCTGGAAACAGAGGCGCCTACCAGATCCACGCTCTCCAGCTCCGCAGCGCCGACACGCCGGTAAATATCCTCGGTAGCCTCTTCCTCCAAAACGTCCAAAATATCATCAACAGTGACAATCCCCAATAAGCGTTGACCATCATCTACTACCGGCACAGCCAGCAAATCATATTTTGAAACAAGCCGCGCCACTTCTTCCTGGTCGAGATCAACGGGTACATGAACCACATTTTTTCTCATAATCTCAGAGAGACGGGTGCCGTCCGGCGAAACAATCAGCTGCCGCAATGACAGCACACCAATCAATCGCGCTGCTTCATCAACCACATAAACATAGTAAACAGTCTCCGCCTCGGGTGCAATTTCCCTTAGACGGCGAATCGTTTCTTCCACAGTCATATTTTCCGGAAAGGAAATAAATTCGGTAGCCATAATCCCGCCGGCACTATCTTTGCGGTATTTCAACAGACCACGAATTTCTTCCGCGTCTTCATCAATCAAAGTAAGTAGTTCTTTAGCCTCTTCCTCAGGAAGTTCAGCCAACAAGTCGGCAGCATCATCGGTAGACATCTCTTTTAAAATGGCGGACGCCCGCTTGCGGGAAAGCAGTTGGAAGAGGTCTACCTGCTCAATATCCTCCATTTCCTGAATAACCATCGCCGCTTCTTCATCGCTTAAAAGTTCAAACAGATCCGCCTTTTGTTCGTCTGATAAATCTTCTACAATTTCGGCAAAATCACTCGGATGTAAATTTTGAAAAAATTCCTGCAGATTGGTGTCCCGCTCTTTAATCATCTTTAATATTTTCTGCAGCGACTTCTGCAGCGACATGCTGCTCACCTCTTTTCCTTTGCTTAGACAATATATCTGCTTAGCATCTTCATTGCTTCTTCAATAAAATCAGCGTCACGTTCCGCAATCGCTTTCTCAAGGCAATGACGGAAATGAGTCTGAAACACTAAGGAGCCGACACTGCCGACGGCTGCCTTCACTGCCGCAATCTGCACCAGAACATCGGCACAGGACTGTTCATCCTCAATCATCTTGCGGATTCCTTTAACCTGCCCCTCTATGCGGCTAAGACGATTTATCACATTTTGACGGTCTGAGTCCATCTTCTCACCCCTTACGCCTTATTCCTTAAAATTATAACCTTTCACCAAGTTTAATACAATAAAAAAACCCCACAATGCCGTGAGGTACCGTTAGTTTTGAACTGCTCTCTCCACAGGTGGGTGCCCTCCTGTCAGCTTTACATGTCCTCTGCAAAGGAGGCTTATGCGCTACAGACAGAGATCAAGCTCCCGAGTTAAAAGTGTTAGCTCAAAACTGTATACGGCGGTTCACAAACACAGCAGGGTTACATCAACATTATCTCCGCTTCAATGCCATTATAGCAATTTTTTTTGACGCCCGCAAGTGTAATTTCCTGTTAGAAAGCTGCCACAAATTTCCTGTCTCAAATCATGCAGCAGCTTTTTCAAGAGAGATCCGCGCTTGCCCATTACTGCAGACCGGGCAGCTCAAGAAAAGCTCTGTCTGTCAGCGCAGCAACATCGGTGGCAGCATCTATCACGCCGATTTCTTTTCCTGCTTCGAAAGAAGTAAGCAGTGCTTCTCGTGCCCCCGCGACCGAAGGCGCAAATTCAAGAGCCTCAAGAATCTGACCGTTTAATTCAGCACTGCCTAATACATAGCCTTTTTCCACTATGATTGCACCGACTTCTTGCGGGTTATCTTCCACATACTGCGCCGCTCTGAGAACTGCTCTTGTAATCGCAGCCGCCACTTCCGGCTCATTTTCAGCCAATTCACCGTCAATCAGCCAAAGGCAGCAGAATTCCGCATGATATGGAGCATGTATGGACTGATTCAGCAAGACCCTGAATTTATCCAAGTTTAAGGCAAAAGTAGTGCCAAACGGTTCGCCGACAGCAACAGCATCTACTTCTCCCTTATCTAAAGCCAACTCCAGTTCCGCAACCGGGAAGGCTCTCCACTGCACTTCTTGAATGTCGATGCCCTTGCTTGCCAGGTCACGGGCCAGCAACATCATCGGTGCGCCGCCGATAGCCGGCACGCCGATTCTCTTGCCTTTTAAATCCTCCACTTTTTCGATACCTGAATCAGCCAAAGTATAAGCATAAAGACAACCTTTATGCAAAGCGGCGGTAACTTTGGCATTTACCCCCTGCTCCAACGGTTTAATCCAAGTCAGGGCAAGACCGGCAACAGCATCTATCCGACCGGCGGCAAAGCTGTCTCTGATAAAATTAAAGTCTCCTTTTACCATTTCCACAGCGAAGCCTTCTTCGGCAAAAAAGCCCTTTTCATACGCTATATAGGTTGGCGCTTCGCAAGTCAGTCCTTGATAGGCAATGCGCAAAGGCCTAAGCGTCGCATTACCATCCTCGTTTGCGGCCGGCGTGGCGGTACGGTTGCCACAACCTACAACAGCCGACGCCAATAAAGCAACCAATAAAGCAACTAATGCTAATCTTAATTTTCGAGCCGTATTTTTCATCATTTCTTTCTCTCCCTTTTTAAGATTATTTTTGTGTCACGACGCCAAATAGCTATCTTCGTAAAAAGCGCCTTACTTAGTAAAACAGAACTTGTAGCCATCTTTGCCAAAAAGATCAAATCTGGTAGCCGGTTGGATCATCATGGAGGAAATTGAGAATCTCTAATATTTTAGTGCGCAGACGGAAAAAGTCCGGATGATTCCTGGCGCGAGGACGTCCCATCGGTACACGGACAATTTCTTTAATCCTGCCGGGCCGCGAAGCCATGACCACAATCCTGTCGCTCAAATAGACAGCCTCATCAATATCGTGGGTAACAAACAGCATGGTAGTGCTTCTCTCCTGCCAAATTCTGAGCAACTCATCCTGCATCTGCATCCGAGTAAACGCATCAAGAGCGCCAAGCGGTTCGTCAAGCAGCAGCACACGCGGATGATTGACTAACGCCCTTGCCATTGCCGCCCGTTGCGCCATGCCTCCCGATAGCTGAAAAGGAAACGCCTGCTCAAATCCTTCAAGGCCGACAAGTTTAATCATTTCCCTGACTTCTTCCTGTCCCTTGTGCAGCTTGCGTGCTTCCAGGCTGACAGCAATATTTCTTTGCACAGTAAGCCAAGGGAAAAGGGTTGGGTCTTGAAACATTAAACCTCTTTCATAATGCGGTCCTTGAATTTCCTGACCGTCAAGGTATAACTGTCCTGACGAGGGCGCATCCAAGCCGGAAATCATCCTAAGCAGTGTTGACTTCCCGCAGCCGCTTGGCCCGACTAGCGACACAAACTCACCTGGAGCCACATCAAGTGTCACAGGGGCAAGCGCTTCGATTACACCGCCACTTGAGTCCGCAAAAATCTTGCTTACGCCGCGAACCTCTATCCTGCCAAATTTGGACGCCTGAGACTGTTTCGTCTCTACCATTTCACAACCCCCTTTTGCCAAATAAGAACACGGTCTCGAATTTTAAAGAGAATTGTAATCAAGTTGGAGAATACAAAAGAAATGATGATTAACACCGCATAAACTTTATCGTATTCCGCCCAGCTTTGCGCCCAGGAAATATACCAGCCGAGCCCTGCTTTAACACCAAGCATTTCAGCCACAATCAAAGCCAGAAAAGATGTGGTAAGACCCATAAACAGACCGATGAAAATCAGAGGCAGTGCTGCCGGAATAGCGACTTTAAAAATTAGAAACCTATTGTCTGCCCCAAGCGTTCTGGCCACATCAAAATATGCGTTCGGCACACCTGCAATTCCCGAACTGCTCATAATTGTGACGGGAAACCACACAGCCAATGCCACCAGAAAAACGCTGGCGGAAAAACTAGTCGGGAAAACAGTCAAGGCGACCGGAATCCAAGCGGTGGCAGGAATAGGACCAAGCATTTTTACTAACGGTGTAAACCAGTAGCCTACTTTTTTGCTCCAACCTATGCCGATGCCAGCCACAAGACCAAACGCCGCGCCAATGAAATACCCGGTGAATTGCAAACGAAGGGAATGGAACAAGCTGGTGCCAAGCACTTCCCAATCATTCAAATAAACAGCCAGAACTCTCCCCGGTTCGGGGAAAAAAGGTAAGGGAACAAGGCGAAGCTTCAATGTTGCCAAATCCCACAAAGCTAATACCAGGAAAACAGCGGCAAAAATCGGTGCTCTTTGCGATAAGAAGCTTAAAAGCTTGGGCACGGCAAACGCCACTGCGACGCAAAGCAGATACAGCAAGATTAAAATAGCCAAAAAAGCCGGATAAGCTGACGGACGAGCCAAAGTATCTCCGGCATCAGGCAGTACGAGATGCATTAGCAAAGCTATAGCAAAAGTCACCACAGGGAAAACCAGCAGTACATTTGCCTTCTTTCCGGCCTGCAAAATCTGCGCGTCAGCAATTTTTGACATACGAATCTCCTTTCTGTCAACAGTTTCGCTAATTCCTATTTATTCTATAGACTATATGGGTATTATAAACCTCTTTGCACTCCTTTGTCAACCATTTTTTCTCAATATATTAGCCGGCAACATCGATATTTTAGAAAACGAATAAAGCCGCAATTCCTTTGCCTGACAAAGGACGCGGCTCGTTTTTAGCTTTCTGTCTATTTCAAGGATGCTGCTTATGAAAAATTAGCAGCACTGCAGATTGTTTAGCACTTAATTAAGTGATATTATCTAATTATCAGCTCGCACGCGCTGCACAACAATCTTTGCCAAATTGTAAGCAGCGGCCGGCAGAGAGAAATAATTGAGGTGTTTCGATTGAAAGCGATGATTTTAGCCGCAGGACTTGGGACAAGACTGCGTCCGTTAACAAACGTAGTATCTAAACCGATGGTACGCATGGCGGGACGACCATGCATAGAGCATGCGGTGCGTTTGCTGAAAAAATATGGTGTTGCCGAAATTATTGTAAATCTGCATTATATGCCGGAAATAATCCGGGAGCACTTTGGCGACGGATCTGCATTTGGAGTACAGATCAGCTATTCGATTGAAAAGGAACTGATGGGTACGGCAGGAGGATTTAAGCGGGTAGAAGATTTTTTTGGTGACGCTCCTGCCCTGATTATCAGCGGCGATGCGTTAACAGACATTAATTTAGGAGAGTTTTTTCGCTTCCATCAAAAAAGTAAAGGGATAGCCACGCTGGCCTTAAAGAGAGTGGCTGATGCCACGCAGTACGGCGTTGTGGTCTGCGAAAAGGAACAAATCGTACAATTTCAGGAAAAGCCAAAGCAGGAAGAAGCAATCAGCAATCTGGCAAATACCGGGATTTATCTGTTTGAGCCTGAGATTTTTCAATATATCCCGGAAGGAACATTTTATGATTTTGGCAAACAGCTATTTCCTGAGCTGTTGGCTAAGGGGAAGAAAATGTGCGGATATGCAATGCGCGAATACTGGTGTGATGTTGGTGATTTGAATATCTACCGTGAGGCACATTATGATATGCTGACCGGTGTGGTAGAGGTAGAACTGCCGGGGAAGCGCTTTGAAGGGGGTATTTGGCTTGGCGAACGTGTTTCTGTGCACCCCGACGCGGTATTGGTGGGACCCATACTGCTCGGCAACAATTGTTCCGTCCAGGAAGGTGCAAAAATTTACGGACCGGCTATTCTCGGTGATAATGCCATTGTCGGCATGAATGCTGTAGTTAAAAGGAGTATCCTCTGGAATGATGTAATCATTGAGGATGAGGCGGAAATAGCCGATTCGATTGTAGCCGATGGAGGCATTATCCCCGGAGGAATTTTATTAAAGAACGAAGTGTTGGAGAAAGAGATTCAACAATTCCTTACTTTTTCTGCGGTAAAGACAGCTTAATATGCAGCTCCTCTAATTGCGAGTCTGCCACAGAAGCCGGCGCCGCTGTCATTAAACAGCCGGCGCTTGCTGTTTTTGGAAAGGCGATCACATCGCGGATAGAATTCATATCGGTCATCAGCATCACCAGGCGATCCAGTCCAAAAGCAATTCCACCATGCGGCGGTGTGCCGTACTCAAAGGCATCAAGCAAAAAGCCGAATTGCTCACGCGCGCTCTCCTGCGAGAAACCTAACAGCTTAAACAGCCGCTCCTGCAGCCCCCGTTTATATATCCGCAAAGAGCCGCCGCCGATTTCCACTCCGTTTAAAATTAAATCATACGCCTTCGCCAGCACATTTTGCGGTTCGCTTTCCAGTTTTTCCAAGTCCTCGTCTCGCGGCGCCGTAAAAGGGTGGTGATTGGCAGTATACCGTTGTTCAGCCTCATTAAAAGATAAAAGCGGAAAATCGACCACCCAAAGAAAATTCCGCCGCAATTTATCAGACAGGCCAAGCCGTTCCGCTAAGTGCAGGCGCAACGCACCTAATGACTGATAGGCCACCTCCCGCTTATCTGCCACAAACAGCAACAAATCTCCAGGCTCCCCGGACATCAGCGCCACAATTTGCTCCAAAGTTTCCGCGGCAAAAAACTTGGCAATCGGCGAACGGATGCTGCCGTCCGCTTCCACAAACATATATGCCAAACCTTTAGCCTCAAACTGCGCAACAAACGCCGTCAATTCATCGAGCTCGCGGCGACTGAAATGCCCGCATCCCTTAGCGTTAATTCCTTTTACCACACCGCCGCCGGCAAGCACCTGTTTAAACACCTTAAAGTCTACACCGCCCACAATAGCAGAAAGATCGTTTAACTCCAGTCCGAAGCGTGTGTCAGGTTTATCGCTGCCGAAACGCTCCATCGCTTCCTGATAAGCCATGCGCGGAAAAGGCAAAGCAATCTCCTCCCCCAACGCCTCGGCATATACATGGGCAATCATCCCTTCCATCAACTCAAGCACCATCTCTTGATCACAAAAGGAGAGCTCTATATCTATCTGTGTAAACTCCGGCTGCCGATCGGCACGCAGATCTTCATCCCTAAAACAACGGGCAATCTGAAAATATCGCTCCATACCCGCCACCATTAAAAGCTGCTTAAAAAGTTGCGGCGATTGCGGCAAAGCAAAAAAGCTGCCCGGATTTAGCCGGCTTGGCACCAGATAATCCCTTGCTCCTTCCGGCGTACTTTTTGTCAGCATCGGTGTTTCCACTTCTAAAAAACCTTCCCTGTCCAGATAGTCTCGGACAAGTTTGCAAACACGGTGACGCAGCAATAAATTCTTCTGCATTTCAGGACGGCGCAAATCTAAGTAACGATAACGCAAACGAATATTTTCATCAACATCCACCCCATCTTCAATGTAGAAGGGCGGTGTTTTAGCTCTGTTGAGAATTATCAGTTCTTCCGCAAGCACTTCAATCTCTCCGGTCGACAATTTCCGGTTAACCGTCTCCGGAGAACGAGCCACAACTTTCCCTTTTACCGCAAGCACAAATTCGTTTCGAATCTCCTCTGCCTGCTTAAACATCTTTGAGTCATGTTCAAAGTTAAAAACCACTTGAATCAATCCGCTCCGGTCACGCAAATCAAGAAAAATCAGCTTGCCGTGGTCACGGCGGCGCTGCACCCAACCATTTAAAGTTACCAGCTCGCCAATTTGTGCTTCCTTTACCTCACCGCAATAAACATCCCGCAAATTCATCTCTTTGCCCCCTTAACCAGCCCTGCCAGCATGCTTGCCAATTCAGTCAAAGCCACAAACTCCTGGCCTCCTGTTTGCATATCACGCAACACGGCTTGATCGCGCTTCATTTCTTCATCACCGAGTATTACGACGTATCTTGCTTGCTTCTTGTCGGCAAACTTGAGTTGCGCTTTCAGACTGCGCCCCAAGTAATCTTTATCCGCAGCCACACCCTGGCGCCGCAGAGCAATAACGACTCGCAGCGCCTCTGCCGCCGACACGTTTCCGGCGGTGACGACAAAAACATCAGTCAACTTCCTCTCAGGCAGCGAGCTGCCCGCAGCCGCACGCGCCAGCAGAACGCGTTCAATACCAATGCCAAAACCAATCCCCGGCACATCCGGACCGCCGATGGTGGCAAGCAAATGGTCATAACGCCCGCCGCCGCCAAGCGAACTCTGCGACCCCAAAACCGGAGAAACAATTTCAAAAGCTGTTTTGCTATAGTAATCAAGTCCGCGCACTAAGCGCGGATTAACAACATAAGGCTCTCCTAGAACATCCAGAGACTCCCGCACCGCTGCAAAGTGCTCCGCGCAGTCACCGCAGAGCTTGTCTAGCAAAAGCGATACATTTGCAGTTAGTTCCTGACAAGACTCTTGCTTGCAATCCAAAATTCTTAACGGATTTTTATGAAAACGGCCGGCACAGTCCGGGCAGAACCCGTTTAACTTCTCATGTAATTCTTCCCGCAAACAACTACGATACTCATCCCGGCAGTGAGGGCAGCCGACACTGTTAAGCTGCAGCGTAAATTCTTCCAGCCCCAGCGCACGAAAAACATAAAGCGAAAGCGCGATTACCTCCGCATCAAGAGACGGTTCCTTCGTGCCGAAAACTTCCACGCCAAACTGGTGGAACTGCCGGTAGCGGCCCGCCTGCGGCCTGTCATAACGAAACATAGACCCTATGTAATAAACTTTCAGCGGCTGCGCCTCCCCGTAGAGTTTGTGCTCCAAAAAAGCCCTTGCCACCGGCGCAGTCCCCTCAGGCCGCAATGTCAACGAGCGATCCCCTCGATCTGTGAAGGTGTACATTTCCTTTGCCACAATATCGGTCACTTCTCCCACACCGCGCAGAAAAAGTTCTGTATGTTCAAAAATCGGCGTGCGAATCTCGTCATAACCAAATAGACGGCAAAGCTCCCTGACCTTTTCCTCAAAAAACTGCCATTGTTTTACTTCGCTTGGCAGAATATCCCTGGTTCCCCGGGGCGCTTTAGTTAACACAATCATGCCTCCCTTACAAAAAAACCCCGCCCCTATCCGGCCGGAGTATCGGTTTGCCATCTTCATTCTAGCCAATCGGCACAAGCTTGTCAACATTCCCCATACCCTCACCCTAACCCTCTCCCAGAGGGAGAGGGGAGATGATGGCCATTCCCCTCCCTTGGAGGGGTGGCGCGAAGCGGCCGGGGTGGTCCTCCCCCATACCCTCACCCTAACCCTCTCCCAAAGGGAGAGGGGAGATGATGGCCATTCCCCTCCTTTTTTATAACAGATGCCGTCTTTGCAGATAATCAACAACATGCCGGCAAAATAAATCTAAATCGGCAAGCCGCGTCTGCAAAACGTTATACAGTTCCTCCGGGGTTACCTTGTTATAGTCATGGATCAACCGGTTGCGGTAACCTGCCATACCAGTTATTTTGTTGGCATAATCTTCCGGCAAAATGCTGTTCTCAGATAGCATTATAATTACCGAACGGTAGTCAGGAGGAACTCCTGCACCGGATTTAACCAGCAAATGACGCCCTAAATCGAATATTGCTTCTAAGGCGCGACGCAGCCTATTTTCGGCGATATCAATTGCGTCTTCGTTAGTGCAAAAATCTTTTTCCGGCATTTCAGCAAGCGCATGTAACCTCTTAACTGAATTCCGAATTATGTTCAACCTGTCAGTGATTAAAACAAGGTTATACAAGCGGGGTTTCCTCCTTAATTGCTTCAAACAATTCCTGCCTGCTCATCTCAAGGTGAAATTTGAAGTCCAGGTACTCACCTGATACAATATACTCAATGTCTGTACGCAGCTCTTCATCGCTGGAATAAAGAACTTCCCCCGTTGAGATAACCTCAAAACGTACCGGCAACGAAGCCTCGTGAAAAAAAAGCAAATCCGGCTCCAAAGGCGACAATGCCAGCGCCAGGCGGGGGTACAAGTCCATATACAAGTCTACCTGATATTTCGCTCGGTGTTTGAGCAAAACGGCCAAATCAATATCCCTGGCCTGCTCCTTATTGTCAAGATACGAGCCAAAAAGGTAAACAGCGATAACTTGCGGATAAGAACTAAATATCTCTGCCAACTCTGACTTTAAAGAATTTTCAAGCATACCTTTTCTTTTCATAAAGACCTCCAAGAGGGCAAAATCGGCCTCTGTCACCATCATTTTAGCAGGAAAAAACAGTTAAGTCAAAGAATCCGCTATCGCAGAGGCCTTAGTTGACCTCATCGACGAGCAAAAGCTGCATAAAAATGTGCAGGCCGCAATCCTTTTTTAGTGAATTGCGGCCTCTTTTTATTTTGGAAATTATTTCAAAACACGGAGCGTCTTTTTTAGATATTGCAGACTCACCCAGCTGCTTCGCTCGCACGTTATCACAGCTGCGGAGGGGAATTTTTGTAGCAGACGTCTCCCGATAACTCAAGTAAGGTCCTGATAGAGAACGGTGCTTAAATAACGCTCCCCGGTGTCGGGAAGAACGACAACAATATTTTTTCCCTTATTCTCAGGGCGCTTGCCGATTTCGGCGGCCGCAAAAGCGGCGGCACCTGAGGAAATCCCCACCAGCAACCCCTCTTTCTTTGCCAAAGCACGCGCCGTTTCCATCGCCTCTTCATTTTTTACCAAGAAAACTTCATCGATTACACTCTTATTTAGTATATCCGGAACAAAACCGGCACCGATTCCCTGGATTTTATGAGGACCCGGACTGCCGCCGGAAAGCACCGGTGAATCAGCAGGTTCTACCGCAACAATCTTCACCCCCGGCTTCCTTTGTTTTAGCACTTCACCCACGCCGGTAATCGTCCCGCCGGTACCTACACCGCCGACAAAAATGTCTATTTGACCGTCTGTGTCTCGCCAAATTTCTTCTGCTGTCGTCACACGATGGATCTGCGGATTAGCAGGGTTTTTGAACTGTTGAGGAATAAAAGCGTTCGGCGTTTCCTCCGCCAGCTCTTCAGCTCTCCTAATGGCACCTTTCATCCCTTCCGCACCGGGAGTAAGGATTAACTCCGCACCCAAAGCCTTTAAAAGATTTCTCCGCTCAATACTCATCGTCTCCGGCATAGTAAGAATTAAACGATAACCTCTAGCAGCCGCCACAAACGCCAGGGCAATGCCGGTATTGCCGCTCGTCGGCTCAATAATCACAGATTCTTTTGTCAGCAGACCTCTTTCTTCCGCATCTTTAATCATCGCGTAACCGATTCGATCTTTAACGCTGCCAAGAGGATTATAATATTCCAGCTTGGCAATCACCTTGGCATGCACACGGCTGTCGGCATTAAAATTCCTTAACTCCAAAAGAGGCGTGTTCCCAATTAAATCAGTCAGGTTTCCAGCTATTTTAGCCATTGTTCTTCCTCCAATACTAATTTTTATTAGTTCTTAATAAGTTCCGTTTAGGCAACATATCTTCTTCGGCAAAATATCTTTAGCGTAAAATTTTTGATCGTCTGTCTCGGGCCTGCTTAATCATTTTTACTTCTAACATCACCTTTTCTTCCGATTCTTATCCAAACAATGGCGATGAGATAACCACTAGCGCGCAGCCAACAATTCTAATTCCTACTAAATCTATTAGTTTAGTAGTATTATATCTCCCCTTTCTGCGGCTGTCAATAGTTTATCTAGCAAATTTATGCAAAAAATTATGCGACTTCATCAGCTGAAATCCAAAGCTTGCGCCAAGTCATTCTCTAGATCCGCATAGGACTCAAGCCCGACAGACAGCCTAAATAGATTTTCATCAATTCCCAGTATTGCCTGGTATTTTTTTGGCATTGAAGCGTGTGACATAGTGGCTGGATGAGAGAGAATGCTTTCCACGCCGCCTAGCGAAACTGCCAAAATAGGCAGCTTGACCCGCTCAAGAAAAATTCTGGCAGCTTGTCGCTCTGTCAGCCTAAAACTCAAAACACAGCCCGGCCCGCTACTTTGCGCCGCATGCACTTCCCGTCCCGGGTGAGCCGATAATCCCGGATAAAATACTGACGCCACCTGGGGATGCGCCAAAAGCCAAGCTGCAAGCCTTGCCGCCTTCTCCTGTTGTGCTTCCATACGAACTTTCAGTGTGCGGATTCCGCGCTGGACAAGCCAGCAATCCTGCGGGCCAAGCACAGCTCCGAAAGTGTTTTGCACCATGCGCAATTGTTTTGCGAGCCGCTCATCTTTCACTATTGCCACGCCTGCAATAGTATCACTATGCCCTCCCAGAAACTTGGTGGCTGAGTGAACCACTATATCTATCCCGAGTTCCAGAGGACGCTGCAAGTACGGTGTCATAAAAGTATTATCCACAATAGTAAAGATGCCGTGACTTTTTGCCAAATTGGCACAAGCGGCAAGATCGGTGATCCGCAGGGTGGGGTTTGAAGGCGTTTCTAAAAACAAAGCTTTTGTTTGTTTAGTAATGGCAGCTTGAATGGCACCCAGATCAGCAGTATCAACAAAACTATGAGTAATGCCAAATCGATTAAATAGCCCTGTCAGCGCACGATATGTACCGCCGTAAACGTCTCTTGAAACCACCAGATGCTCTCCTGCGCTCAGCAGGCTCAATGCCGAGGAAATTGCGGCCATTCCGGAAGAAAAAGCAAAGCCGTACTCCCCACCCTCCAGTACTGCCACCAAACCTTCCAGCGCATGCCGTGTAGGGTTGCCGGAGCGTCCGTACTCAAACGGGCCGAAGTTATCAATGGAAGCTTGCTTAAATGTAGAAGCGTGGTAGATAGGAATACTGACAGCACCGGTGTGCTCACAAAGGTCATATCCCGAATGAATCAACCTTGTTTCCCAGTCCATAGCTATCCCTCCGCTTTCTCCGGATTTAGGGCCTGCGCCAAATCTGCACGCAAATCTTCACGCTCTTCGATGCCGACCGAAAGGCGCAGCAAGCGCTGGTGAATTCCAAGGCGCTGCCTGGTAGACTCCGGCACATCGGCATGAGTCTGCAGATACGGATAAGTAATTAACGATTCTACGCCCCCCAATGATTCGGCAAATGTAATAATTTGCAAACGGCCGATTAACGCTCTCGCCAGCTCTTCGCTCCTAACTACAAAGGAGAGCACAGCCCCCGGCCCTGCTGTCTGCGGGTGCAATGCTTGCAGACCGGGGTAGAGCACCTTCTCTACCTCTTGCTGATTTTGCAACCAGCGGGCTAAAAAATCGGCATTTTCCTGCTGCCTGTCCATGCGAACCGCCAAAGTCTTTAAACCGCGCAAAAGCAGCCAAGCGTCATGGGGTGCAAGCACCGGGCCGGTGGCGTTTTGCATTATTGACAGCTCATCTGCCAGGCGGTAATCTGCCGCAACAACCGCGCCTGCGAGCAGGTCATTATGTCCGCCCAAATATTTTGTGGCGCTGTACACTACCAGGTCGGCACCCTGCACCAGTGGCCGCTGCAGGTAACAAGTTAATAGCGTGTTATCTACCACCGTCAACAAACCATGCTTCTTAGCCAAGGCGGCAACAGCGGCAATGTCTGTCGTAATCAACGACGGGTTTGACGGCGTCTCCAGAAACACGGCGCGTGTCTGCGGCGTAATCGCTGCCTCTACTGCCGCCAACTCCGCAGTATTTACATAACTGACAGAAAAGTTAAACTTTGCAAAAATCCGGTCCATCAGCCGATAAGAACCGCCGTAAAGATCTTCCCCAAAAATCAGATGGTCACCCGCTTTAAAAAGCATCATTACTGCCGTAATAGCAGCCATACCGGAAGCAAAGGCATATGCTCCCACACCTTCATCAAGCGCTGCCAAAGCTTCCTCCAGCGCCTGTCGTGTAGGATTTCCTGTTCTGGTATAGTCATAACCGGTTGACATGCCGGGCGCCGGATGGGCAAAGGTTGCAGACTGATAAATCGGCACGCTTAGCGCTCCTGTAGCAGGATCAAAGCGCACACCGCTTTGCACTAAACGTGTGCCGATTGCCTTGCCTCGTCCGGCACCGCTTCCAAATCGCTTTTCCATAAATTGAACCTCTTTTCCCGGCAGATTTGTTTTCTCTACATATTTTCTCTTTATATATTTTTTCCTTCTCCTTACCAATCCTCCTGCTTCACATCACAAACCGGCTGGTTATAATTTTCAGCTCGCAAATCAGTGATGGCAGGATTATCGCCGCATACCGGGCAGCTAATCCTGCGCTTTACTTTAGCGGTCATAAACTCCAGTCCCAACGCATCTACCATTAACAATCGACCGATTAACGGCTCACCTACCTCCAGAATAAGCTTAATTGCCTCTGTTGCCTGAATCAAACCAATCAAACCGGGCAGCACCCCAAGAACGCCTGCTTCCTGGCAGCTTAGCGACATTCCTGCCGGCGGCGGTTCATGAAAGATGCAGCGATAACACGGTCCTGCAGGCGCTTTAAACACGGCGGCTTGGCCATCAAAACGCAAGATACTGCCATAGACATAAGGTTTCTCATAAATAACCGCCGCATCGCTCAGCAAATAACGGGTGGCAAAATTGTCACAACAATCCACTACTAAATCGTATTCCGGCAAAATACGCGGCACATTATCCGCAGAAGCATTCTCCGGATAGACAGACACATTCACATCAGGATTGAGCTGAAAGATACTTTCTTTTGCCGACTCCACTTTCAACTTGCCTATATCCGGCGTAGCGTGAATCACCTGCCGCTGTAAATTGCTCAAATCCACGGTATCCGCGTCCATCATGCCAAGCGTCCCCACACCTGCTGCTGCCAGATAAAGTGCGCAAGCAGAGCCCAAACCGCCGGCGCCAACCAGCAGCACCTTAGCATTCAACAGTTTCTCCTGTCCCTTGCCACCCACTTCAGGCAAAAGAATATGCCTTGAATAGCGTATTACCTGACTGTCAGTCAGCATCAGCTCCGCCCCTCCTTTTCTCAGCTATCTTTTCCTGAAGAGCCTTCTTTCTCCACCAACAATCGATATGTCCCATTCGACTGTTTTTCTAAAGCAACAACCCTATGTCCTTCGGCGCGCAGACTCCGCGGCACATTTTTTACCGCCTCGCCGCCGCTTAGAAGAATTTCCAGAATCTCCCCCGCCGCTAAAGTCTCCAAGGCAAGTTTTGTCTTAACAAAGGTTATGGGGCAGCTATCACTAATAATATCAAGCGTCTTGCTTGGTTGCACGCTCCATCACCTCACGGAATTTTTCCCAACCGATCCGCTCAATTACTTTGCCGAAACGCTCCTTACTCTTGCCATACTCCCGAAAAAAACCCAGGCTTGCTTCAATGGCAAGAGGAATTTTAGCCGGCGGCAAAAAAGCGATTACTACCTCTCCCAGTTTTGGGTCACGGCCGATACGACCGCCGGCCCAAACTCTCACGCCTGCTTCTCCCTGGCGCCAGGCTCCGCTGGGACAGGCAGTCACACATTCTCCGCAGTTGACACACTTTTCACGATTCAGCAAAGGATAACCGTCCTGCAGCAAAATGGCAGCCGCAGGACAAATATCGGCACACAATCCGCAACTGATACAATCATTTTCCCGGAATTCCGGCCTGATTACACCTCCGAAACCTAAGTCATTTTCCTGAGGCTTAGCGCAGCTTCTGCTACAGCCGGCTACAGAAATTTTAAACTTGCCCGGTACCTGTGCAGCAAAAAACTGTTCGTCAATCTGCTGCGAGAGCTCTTTAGCATCAACATGGCCGTGGGGGCACATATAAGAACCCTGACAGGCCATCACGCCGCGCACTGTGCCGCCGCAAACGCCAAGTCCTATGCCGCCGGCAAGCAATTCTCCCCTGACTGCGTCAATCTGTTCAAAATGAATAAACGGAATCTCTATCCCCTGGCGCGTGGTCAGATGGATATAACCTTTGCCGTATCGTTCAGCAACCTGCCTAACGATCTCCAGTTGCCGCAAAGTCAAATTCCCGCCGGCCACCCTTAAGCGCACGGCAAAATAGTCCTTCTGCAGCTGCTTTAGAAAACCGCCCTTCTTCAGTTCGGCAATATTCATTTCGCTTCTTCCTCCCTCATTCCACAATTCCTAATAATTACATAGGATTGCTATGCATTTACTATATTATAAAAGTGCTTTCCACCACTGTCAATCTTTCAAAAAAGCTCGCTTAATTTTTCGATTAACCTGGAAAAATGGGAAATATTTACCATGGCGAATTCTGTCGCTCCATGATAAAATAGGAGAGGAAAGATAGGAGAGGAAAGGCAACATTTCTTCATTTGGCTGGACATGCCCCACGAAACGGGGACACCTTCAAGCATGAAGATCTCCATTACCCCTCCCTCACCCTAACCCTCTCCCAGAGGGAGAGGAATTTTTCAGGCACAAATAATGTCGCAGAGGATGGTGCTCAGTGAAAAAACTTTTCTCCGTTTCATTGATATTGCTTCTTCTCCTTACTTTTTTGCCTGGGACAAGCCGTCCGGTAAGCGCTGTCACACTTCGCACCGCCACCGTTAACGTTGCCGTCCTAAACGTACGCAGCGGCCCCGGCACCACTCACCAACGGATTGCCACTATCAACCGCGGCGCCGTTTTGCCTGTACTCTCCGAACAGTCCGGTTGGGCTCAGGTTTCCCTCCGGACAGGACAGACGGGCTGGATTACGACTGAATTTGTTACCTTACGCAACCAACAACCAAGCTCGTGGGCACGCGTTAACGTAGCTTCACTAAACGTCCGTTCAGGTCCCGACACCACCTTTAACCGCATTGCCGGCATTACACTGGGAACTGTGCACCCCGTCATACATAGCCAAGGCAACTGGCATCAAATAAGATTGCCCTCCGGGCAAACAGGTTGGGTTTTCTCCGCCCATGTTACTGTCAGCGCTGCAAATCCGACCAGCATTGCACCTTCGCCTGCCGTGCCGCCCAGCCCCACACCTGCTCCTTCTCCCTCTCCTACTCTAAACCAACGAAACGGCACAGTAAATCACTTTGCCCTCCCGCTCCGCAGCGGACCTGACACTACATTTAACGCCATTACCACTCTGCCCCCGCAGACACAAGTTACAATTTTGCAAACCCAAGGCAGATGGCATCAAATTCGTCTGACAACCGGCCAAGTCGGTTGGGTTTTTGCACAATATATTGCAATCAACACTGCCGCTCCCACTCCCTTACCCACCCCCAACCCTGGACCTTCGCCCCAGCCCAGCCCTGCACCGCAACCGGCACCGGCACCGGCACCTCTCCCTGCTCCTATTGCTAATTCCCAAAACGGCACGGTAACCATGGCTGCGCTCCCGCTTCGCAGCGGCCCAAATGTTACTTTTAACGCCATTACCACTCTCGGCCTAAATAGCCGGTTGACTATCTTGCGAACTCAAGGCAACTGGCATGAGGTTCGTATCCCGGACGGTCAAGTCGGTTGGGTGTTTGCTCAATACATCTCAACCAATCAAACCGAAACGACCCCCTCGCCGATTTCCAACCAACCTGAGGCAGGACAGCCGGAAGGCGGTCAACCGGCAACGCAACGCTTAGCCAGAGTCACTGCCAGCGCGCTGAACTTACGCAGCAGCCCTTCCACTGATGCTGAACGCATCATGCTCCTGCCGCTTGGCACATTGGCGGAAGTCGTGGCAGAAAGCGGTGAATGGCTGCAGATCCGTCTTTCTTCCGGGCAAATCGGCTGGGTATTTGCTGAATTTGTACTTGTATTCAACCGCCCGATCTCACCTCCTGCCGCCGGTGTCGCTCAATCGCTTGCCGGACAAGTTATCGTTATCGACCCCGGCCACGGAGGCAGCCCCGGTGCTGTCGGACCAACCGGGCTAATGGAAAAAGAGGTGGTTCTGGACGTCTCTCTCCGTGTCGCCGACAGGCTGCGCCAAGCCGGTGCCACCGTAATCCTAACACGCGATGATGACAGCATTGTTTCTCTCCCCCAGCGCGTTAACATTGCCGCAGCCGCAAATGCACACATCTTTGTCAGTGTCCACACCAATGCTCACACAAACACTGCCGTCGGCGGAACAGAAACATACTTTTTCCAAAACAGCGCTACCGCCCCCGCATCGCGACTCCTGGCAGAATATCTCCAAAGAGAACTGGTGCAAGCATTGGGTCTGCGCGATATCGGCGTCAAGCACGGTAACTTTCACGTGATTCGTGAAACCACCATGCCCTCTGTCCTGCTGGAACTGGCCTTCATCTCAAACGCGCAGGAAGAAGCGCTGATGCGCACAGACGACTTCCGCCAAAACTCAGCCGACGCCATTTTCCGCGGCATAGAAGCATATTTCAACATTAACGTGCTCACTCTCCGCTAGGCTAAACTTATCGGCAAATCTTAACTTTAGAAAAGACGCTCCGCGTTTTCAAAAAATGCGAAGCGTCTTTTTATTGGGAAATTATATCTAAACACGGAGCGTCCTTTTTGGGCACAACTCCCCTCTCCCTCTGGGAGAGGGTAAGGGTGAGGGCAGGGTGAGGGACCAAATAAGGCATCTTTTTTATGCCAGGAAATTATATGGTTTCCCATTGCTTTCCTTTTGCTCTAGCCTTTTAATCGGTGGACATGATAGACATCTTTGACACGGTTAATGCGGTTGATAATATTATCTAAGTGAGCAGTATCGGCAACCATCACAGTCATACTGATTAAAGACAACCTGTCTTTTGTGCTTCGCCCGTTTAAAGCGGTAATATTTACTTTACATTCAGCCACAGCGTTGACCACATCCATCAGAATTTGCGGCCGATCCATAGCGCTTACTTCGATTTCTACCGGATAAGCGCCTTCAGCCCTTTCTTCCCATGAAGCGTCAAGCAGCTGCTGTTTCTCCGTGCGCTCCTGCACATTGGGGCAGTCTTTGCGGTGTATAGAAACGCCGCGCCCCCTGGTCACCACGCCCACAATCTGATCACCGGGAACGGGGGTGCAACACTTGGCGAAGCGCAAAAGCAAGTTGTCTACCCCGTCAATCCGCACGCCTTTGCCGGCTTTGCCGGGTTTTTGCGGTTTAAACTCCTTTAGAGGTTCCGGTTCTGTCGCGCCAAACTTTTTGCGGTATTCCTCTTTCAAACGGCTTACAGCCTGCGCCGGCGTTATCCCACCCAAGCCGATCGCAACATAGATTTCTTCTTCGCCGTGCACATTAAACTTTTTTCCCATCTCTTGCAAAAAAGGGCTTTTTAAATACTGGCTGGGCTCCAGCTCATGCCTGCGCAATTCTTTTTCCAGCAGTTCTTTGCCTTTGCCCAAGTTCTCATCACGACGCTCCTTTTTAAACCAAGCGCGGATTTTTGCTCTGGCACCGGAGCTTGTGACCATGTTTAACCAGTCGCGGCTGGGGTGCCCCTGTTTGGCAGTCATCACTTCCACAATATCGCCGGTTTTCAGCTCATAATCCAGCGGCACTAAACGGCCGTTCACCCTGGCGCCAATACAGCGATGCCCGATATCGGTATGAATCTTATAGGCAAAATCGAGAGGAATGGAACCGGCAGGCAGGTCAATTACATCGCCTTTTGGCGTAAAAACAAATACTTCATCAGTAAAAAGGTCAATTTTTACACTTTCCATAAATTCATGAGCATCTTTTGAGTCTTGTTGCAGTTCCACAATTTGCCGCAGCCAAGAGAGCTTATCTTCAAACTCGGAATCATGCCGGCCATCTTTTTTTTCTTTATAGCGCCAATGCGCCGCAATCCCGTATTCAGCCGTTCTGTGCATCTCCATCGTACGGATCTGCACTTCCAGCAGCTCGTTTTTTCCCACCATAACCAAAGTATGAAGCGACTGATACATATTCGCTTTTGGCATGGCAATATAATCTTTGAACTTGCCGGGGATAGGCTTCCACAAAGTATGGACAATTCCCAAGGCACCGTAGCAATCTTTTAATGACTCCACAATAATACGAATAGCCGTCAAATCATAAATCTCGTGAAATTCTTTGCCCTGTTCTTTCATTTTCTGGGAAATACTGTAGAGATGTTTAGGTCTGCCGGAAACATGGGCTTCAATTCCCACTTCATCCAGTTTCGGCTGAAGCGTGGCAATCGTTTGTCCGATAAAAGCCTCCCGCTCCTGCCGCTTCTTTGCCAACCGATCCACCAAGGCATAATAGCGATCGCGCTCCAAAAAGCGAAAAGCCAAATCTTCCAGTTCCCACTTTATTTTATAAATTCCGAGGCGATGTGCCAGCGGTGCGTAAATCTCCAAGGTTTCCCTGGAAATTGCTTGCTGTTTGATTGACGTCAAGTATTTTAGGGTACGCATATTATGAGTGCGGTCGGCCAATTTGATTAAGAGCACACGAATATCTTTCGCCATGGCAATAAACATCTTGCGCAGATTTTCTGCCTGGTGCTCTTCTTTAGACCTATACTCCAATTTGGAAAGTTTGGTAACGCCGTCCACAAGCATGGCAACCTCTTTGCCAAACTCTTTACTTATTTGCTCCAGCGGCGCCTCGGTATCTTCAACGACATCGTGCAAAAGTCCGGAAACAATCGTATCCAAATCCAATTCCAACTCAGCCAAAATAGTGGCTACGCCAAGCGGATGAGTAATATACAATTCGCCGGAAAAACGCTTTTGCCCCTGATGCGCCGAGACCGCAAAATGGTAAGCCTTCTCTAAGGGACTCCAGTCAGGCTCCACGGGATAATATGACAATATTTGCGTTTTCAGCACTTGCAGGCTCATAAATTCTTTCCCCCCTGGGAGAATTAATCGGGAGAATTAATCGGGAGAATTAATTCACTAAAAACTCCCCTGCTCCGGCAGGCTGATACGCAAAGCTCTCACCCGGAGCGATAATTCAGTCTGACTCTGCCAAGTGTTCGCAGTGAGAACTACTGCTGCATCCACCGTTTCTCCTGTTGAGATCTGTTTGTCGCCGCCGCCAAAACAGATTGCCTTGAAGACCAGGTTCCCCTTTCGTAAACGCAGTTGCAAATGCGCACCCTGCGCGCCGACTCTGCGTGCCATCTCTACAGCCATCCCTCTTAGCAGAAAAAGTGGCTCGGGATTACCCTGACCGAACGGTTCAAGCTCGCTCAATTCCTCCAGCAGTTCCAGAGACAAATCAGCAGCTTCCGCCTCTGCCATAATCAAAGTCTGACCCTCTTCTACTCCCTGACTCTCCACAGCCCGGCAGAAATCCGCCTGAAACTGCGCCAAGTTTGACTTATCGACAGAAAGACCTGCCGCTTCACGATGACCGCCAAAACGAATAAGCTGTTTGGCACAGTTCTGCAGCGCCTCCATGAGATTACAACCGGGAACAGAACGAATTGAGCCGCGACCTTCTTCACCGTCCAGCGCAATTAGCACTGTAGGTTTGCCAAATTCCGCAGCCAACCGTCCCGCCACAATCCCGATTACACCGGGGTGCCAGTCCTGATGCCACAAGACCAGCGCCGAATCATTACAGGCGGCTGCCTGCTCGCGAGCCTCTTCTAAAATATCTTTTTCGACCTGCTGTCGCAGACGGTTTTTTTCATCCAAGTCAAGTGCCAGTTGCTCAGCCTCAGCCGGTGAAGCCAAAAGAGCCTGCAGGGCAGGCAAAGCGTCACCTAATCTTCCCGGCGCATTCAAGCGGGGTGCTATTCTAAAGGCAACCTGCAGCGCTGTCAGCTTCCCTTCTTCACCTCCGCAAAGCCGGAGCAGGGCAGTCAAGCCGGGACGATTGCCCTTCGCCAAGTTCTCCAGACCGGCTTTCACCAGGAGACGGTTTTCCCCTAAAAGAGGCACCACATCAGCAATGGAGCCTACAGCCACCAGGTCAAGAAATTCCGCAGCCTCCGCAAAAGGGACGCCTAAGTGGCTATAGAGCGCCCTCACAAGCGTCCAAGCTACGCCAACGCCGGCAAGATTTTTCTCGGGATAACTGCAATGAAGCTGTTTAGGATTTAGTACCGCATAAGCACTTCGCCTGCCGGGGAGAGGCTCATGATGATCAGTAACGATTAAATCGATCTCTAATTGCTTTGCCAAGTCCATTTCCGAAAATGAATTAATCCCACAATCCACAGTCAACACCAGCCTGCCCCCGCCTGCAGCAAACTGCTCCAAAATCTGTCCATGCAAACCGTAGCCGTCTCCAAGACGGCTCGGTAGGTAGTATTCCACCGGCACCCCAAACTTGCGCAAAGCCAAGGTCAAAAGTGCCACAGAAGTAACGCCGTCAGCATCATAATCACCATAAATCAACAAGCGTTCCCTCTTGTCAACGGCAGCAGCAAGCCTCTGCACCGCTTCTTTCGTGCCGGCCATAGTATAAGGGTCTGCCAACTCCGTCAAACTGCCCTTCAGAAAAAAACGCGCCTCCTCCACAGTGGAGACGCCCCTTTGTAGCAAACAGGCGGCTGTCAAACGGTGCAGCTTCATCATTTCAGAGAGACGTTTCACCGCACACCAGTCTGTTTCCGACGCCGCCCAGCGCCATGCTTCTACCATCATTATCTTTAATCCTCCGGTTCCCGCCCAACATTTTCTCTTTGACTATGATTCGTCAAAACGTGCAAAATCCCTCTTTTAACACTAACAATCCGGCCTGAAAAAATCTTCTCCCCCAAAAATTCCTCTCCCCAAAAATTCCCCTCTCCTTCTCCCCTCTCCCTCTATTACAGTTCCCCTCTCCCTCTGGGAGAGGGTTAGGGTGAGGGCAAAAAAAAAAAAAA
>JAGXRV010000059.1 GCA_018335695.1 Clostridium sp. | reverse complement strand
CTGGTAAAGTCGTTGGCGGTCGTGCCGCTCACTTGGGACGTGGTGCCAACTGTGGCGTTCGCTCCGGTAGAGAGGCCGAAGGTAGCCACCAGCGCGGTCACGTTAGTGCCAAAAGGCACAGTCGCGTAGACAGTCGCCGCTACAGCATCGATAGTCGCAGCGCCAACCTGTCCCGGCAGACTGTAAGAAAGAATCTCTGCCTCGGTGCTCGGAGGCGCAGCCGCTACCGCCGGCAGCATACTGAATAGCATCAGCACAATTAACAAACAGGATAACGATTTTCTTTTGTTCCGCTTATTCCAAGAGTTCAAAACAAACAAATTTTGTCAACCTCCTCTTATATGTACAACTTGAATACTTGGGCATTTTCGGCCACATTTTATGCGGAAACTAATTCCTTCCGTTGTTTGTTTCACCTCCTGAGGTAAGATTTTCCGAACACACCATAATAAAACAGATATGGCAAATTTTAGACATCTGCGCTAAATTCTACAAAAAAAAAAAAAAACTCCTGCTATATTTTTGGATTTTTCAATAAAATTTGCGGCCGGGGTCCGGTGCTATGATATTTTGCGGAGGGGACGTTTGCCGACAACTGTGATGAAAACATAAAAACGCCCCTCCGGGTTTATTCCTATATTTTTATAAAAAAATTAACGCCAGAGGGGCTGGCGTTATACTTATTTTGGACGATTCTCCCATTACTAAAGATACAGAAAGAAACTTCAGATCACAACAATTCCTGGGTTGGTTAACTGTTTGAAAATAACACGTAACCCTTGTCCAGAATATCCCTGAGGAAGCCGCTTTTATCCTCCCCCAGTTCGATTAAGACGGGCTCTATGCGGAAATCAATTGAGCGACGCAACTTAAATAACCTGGCATGTGTGTCTAAATAATCTTCCTCTAACTTTTCAACAATTACGGCAATATCTATGTCTGAATCCGGGCCTGCTGCCCCATTTGCATATGAGCCATACAGCACAACCTGTTTCACAGGTAAATGCTTGCTAACGAGCTCAGAATATTGCCTGGCTAAAGCGATAACTGAGTCTTTATCCATTGCGATAGCTCCTTAGTCTTATTAATCAATTCCGCGCATTTTTCCTCATTCAAGGACTTAAGTACCGTTTCTTTCTTAGTTGGATAGCGCGCCTCAATGTTCAGGGGCTCCAGTGTATCGAATAAATCCTTTTGTTCGTCATTTAGCCTATCATAAATTTTAGCCTGAATTGCCAGTCGAGCCAAGTTGTGAGTATATGGCGCTATTTCTTTTAGCGCATTTACATAGCACGCTTTGAGGAGCTTTTCAATGGCTTGATGGCACATAAATCCCACATACAGGTACCTTTTTGTTATCAACATTGCCTCAGCAGTTTCCAAGTCGTAATCGGCTATCTCGACCCAATACAAAACGCCCTTACTAAAATTATTCACTTAAGGCACCACCTTTACCGGCTATGCTTTGCGCCTTAATCTTATCAAGCTGCTCCCAGTGTGTCAACGACTTTAAAGGCTTTATCCGACCAGGACTGCTACACAAGCCAGGGAGAAACGCTTACCTACAACAGTGATGGGAATACGAAAACGACCCTTCGAGCTTATTCCAAATAGCAATACACTTTAGTATTGCCTGCAAAAAGAACACCCTGAAACTAAGGAGTATCTTTAGTCTCAGGGCTTTTGTCTGCTATTCCCACTCAATGGTGGAGGGCGGTTTTGAAGTAATATCATAAACCATGCGATTTACATGAGGCACCTCATTGACTACCCTGTTAGAAATACGCGCCAGCACATCTAAGGGGAAGCGATACCAGTCTGCAGTCATCCCATCTTGGCTGGTAACGGCACGCAGCGCTATGGTGTAAGCATAAGTTCTGCAATCACCCATTACTCCCACGGAACGCAGGTCGGGCAGCACCGCAAAAGCTTGCCAGATTTCCCGGTAAAGCCCCGCCTTTTTAATTTCCTCGATGACAATGGCGTCTGCCGCCTGCAAAATAGCAATTTTTTCCCGGGTTACTTCACCGAGCACGCGAATGGCCAAACCCGGACCGGGGAAAGGGTGGCGCCAGACAACATCTGACGGCATCCCTAATTCTTCCCCGACTTGGCGCACTTCATCTTTAAAGAGATGGTTTAACGGCTCTATCAATTTAAATTTCATATCCGCCGGCAAACCGCCCACATTATGATGAGACTTAATAACGGCGGCGGTGGCCGTACCGCTTTCAATCACATCAGTATAAAGCGTTCCCTGCACCAGATAATCAACCTGAGCAATTTTCGCCGCTTCCCGCTCAAATACACGGATAAACTCATTGCCGATAATTTTACGTTTTTTCTCCGGATCGGTTATCCCGGCGAGCTTAGTCAAAAATTCTTCTGCAGCATCTACTTTAACCACTTTCATGTTAAACTGTTCGGCAAAAGTCGCCATCACCTGTTCTGCCTCATCTTTTCTTAAAAGGCCATGGTCAACAAAAATACAGGTCAAACGGTCGCCGATGGCTTTATGGACAAGCACTGCCGCTACAGAAGAGTCTACGCCACCGGACAGGCCGCAGACAACCCGCTCATCTTCGCCCACCGTTTCCCTGATTTGCCGCACTGTAGCTTCAATAAATGAGCCCATGCTCCAATCTGCGGAAAACCCCACCACAGAAAAGAGAAAATTTTTCAGCATCTCCATCCCATGCGGTGTATGGATCACCTCAGGGTGAAACTGTACAGCATATATTTGTTGTTGCTGGTCGGACATAGCAGCCACCGGCGTATTGTTAGTGGCGGCAGTCACAGTAAAACTTGCAGGAGCCTCCTCCACAAAATCGCTATGGCTCATCCAAACGTCTTCTTTTTTTCCTAACCCGGCAAAAAGATCTACGTCAGTCAGAACTGTCAGCTCCGTTTTGCCATATTCCCGACGATCAGCAGCCCTGACTACACCGCCCAAGTCTTTAGCTATTAACTGCATACCGTAACAAATGCCTAAAATCGGTAAGCCCAGCCGATATAGGCGTCGATCGACAGACGGTGCGCCTTCACCATAGACACTAAACGCTCCGCCTGAAAAAACCAGGGCTTTAGGATTTAAAGCCTTGATCTGCTCCAGCGTTGCGGTATAAGGCAGAATTTCACAATAAACATTTAATTCCCGAATCCGGCGTGCAATCAATTGCGTATACTGGCCGCCAAAATCCAGAATCAAGACCATTTCCCGTGGCAACATTTTTAACCTCCCAGACTTTTTGAACTTAGCTTCGACAAAAAAAGCAATCCTCCTTCTTTCCTTGACTTTTAGACGTTAATTCGATAAATTTATGATAAGTTTCAGAGCGACAAAAAGGTCGTCCGTTTTGTCAATCAAAGGAGGAGAAGAAGAGGATGAAGCAGACAAAAATACTGCTTGGCGAAGAACATATCCCCAAGGCCTGGTATAATATTATGGCGGATATGCCAAACCCCCCGGCACCGCCCTTGCACCCCGGCAGCCAAAAACCGTTGGTAGGTTCCGACCTTGCCGCCATTTTTCCCTCAGCAATCATTGAACAAGAAGTGACCGACAAGCGTTGGGTAGAAATCCCCGAAGAAGTAAGAGAGATCTACCGTCTGTGGCGACCATCGCCTCTCTTTCGCGCCCATCGCCTAGAACAGGCTCTGGGCACACCGGCTCGAATTTACTACAAATACGAAGGGGTAAGCCCAGCCGGCAGCCATAAAACAAACACAGCCATTCCTCAAGCGTTCTACAATAAACGTGACGGAATTAAAAGATTGGCTACAGAAACAGGTGCCGGTCAATGGGGCACCGCGCTCTCGCTTGCCTGCAGCTACTTTGGACTGGAATGCATGATTTATATGGTTAAAATATCATTTACGCAAAAGCCGTACCGCCGCTCTCTTATGGAGGTGTGGGGCGCCAATGTGATTCCCAGTCCCAGCCAGCAGACTAATGCCGGTCGTAAAATCCTGGCAGACAACCCCGATTCTCCCGGCAGCCTAGGCATTGCCATCTCTGAGGCAGTGGAAGACGCCGCTTCCCGAGCCGACACAAATTACGCTTTGGGCAGCGTCTTAAACCATGTCCTGCTGCACCAGACAGTCATCGGTTTGGAAGCAAAAGAGCAACTGGCGTCTGTCGGGGAATATCCCGACTTTATCATCGGTTGCTGCGGCGGCGGCTCCAACTTTGCCGGACTCAGCTTCCCCTTCCTCTATGATAAAATTCACGGCAAGCAAATGCGTGTTATCGCCATCGAACCGGCCGCCTGTCCGACGCTGACAAGAGGCAAATACACCTATGATTACGGCGACACTGCCGCACTTACCCCACTGGTTAAGATGTATACTCTTGGACATGATTTCATCCCGCCGGGCATCCACGCCGGCGGTCTGCGCTATCATGGTGACTCGCCTTTGGTCAGCCAATTATATCACGAAGGAATTATAGAAGCCCAGGCGCCTGTGCAAAAAGGAGTTTTTGAGGCCGCCATGCTTTTTGCCCGGACAGAAGGGATTCTGCCTGCTCCCGAATCAGCACATGCGATTCGCGGTGCCATTGATGCCGCCATGGAGTGCAAGTCCGCAGGCGAAGATAAAACGATTCTCTTTTGTCTAAGCGGCCATGGCCATTTTGACCTTACCGCCTATGACGCATATCTTTCCGGAAAAATTGAGGACTATCAATACACCGAGGAAGACCTGGCAAAAGGCCTCTCAACAGTGCCTAAAATAACTTCCTCCTTTTAACCATCCCCAGAAAATTCCCCTCTCGCAATAATTCCCCTCCCTTGGAGGGGTGCCCGTCAGGGCGGGGTGGTCACTTGCAAAAGCAGCCTGAATCACCTCAAAATTTGCCGCGCCGGAAATAATTTGTGTGCAGCAGTTTCTTTGCTTTATCACTTAAAGGGTGACCCAAGTATTGACGGTAGATTTCCCAGACCGCCGGGTTTTGGTGAGCTCTGCGCAGCTCTTTTTGTTCATCAATCCGGTAAAGAGCATCTGCCCTGTCCATCCGGTAATCCCGGTCTTTCTCCCAACGCTGTTTTTTCGCGAGAATAGGCTGCCCTCCTCCCCCCACGCACCCGCCGGGACAGCCCATTATTTCAATAAAATGATACATTTCTTCGCCTTTTTTAATCTTATCAAGGAGCAGCCTGGCGTTGCCGGTACCATGGGCAATCGCCAGCTTTATTTTTTTATCCAGAATGTTAATTTTTGCCACCTTGACTCCGTCCATCCCCCGCAGTGCCTGAATAAAATCCGGCTGCCGCAACTCCTCGCCCGTAAGGTGCTCGTAAATCGTGCGGATAGCCGCTTCCGCCACGCCGCCGGTGGCACCGAAAATAGTGCCGGCCCCGCTTGACACACCTAACGGCGTATCAAAATCTTCCTCGGCTAAATGCACAAAATCCAGGCCTGCCTGACGAATCATTCTGGCAAACTCTCGCGTCGTTAGCACTACATCCACGTCTCTCACTCCGCTGTCGCTCAGTTCCGGACGCGCAGCCTCATATTTTTTTGCAGTACATGGCATAATTCCCACCACAAAAATCTTTTCCGGAGCTATCCCTAACGCTTCGGCATGAAATGTTTTCGCCAATGCGCCGAACATAGACATCGGTGATTTTACAGTCGAGATATTGCTCAGGAACTCAGGATAAAAATGCTCGCAAAATTTTATCCAACCGGGACTGCAAGAGCTAAGATGCGGCCAAGGACCATTGTGCCGCAATTTTTCCAGAAATTCATAGCCTTCTTCCACAATCGTCATGTCAGCAGTGAAATCAGTGTCAAATACTTTATCAAAACCCAACTTGCGCAGTGCGGCTACCATCTGCCCTGTCATCACAGTGCCATACGCCATACCAAATTCTTCGCCGATGGTGACCCGGATGCTGGGAGCTGTCTGTGCCAGCACATAAACATCCGGGTTTGCAAGCGCAGCCCAGACGACTTCTGTTTGGCCCTTCTCCCGCAGCGCCGCAGTAGGACAGACTGTCACGCACTGCCCGCAGGTAGTGCAGCTTACATCAGCCAGACTCCGATTAAAGGCAGGCGCGGCAAACGCCTTAAAGCCTCTGTTCAACATGGTGTAAACATTTGCCGTGACAATCTTACTGCAAATACTGACGCACCGATAACAAAGAATACACTTTTCAGGCTCACGCTCAATCGCTGCAGAATCAGTATCCATTGGGATATTCGTCTTGTCGCCGGCAAAGCGGATTTCCCTGATATTTAGCTCATGCGCCATCGCCTGCAACTCACAGTTTAGGTTGCGGCTGCAGGAGAAGCAATCGTTTGGGTGGTTGGACAATAACAGTTCCAACACTGCTCGTCTCGCGTCTTGAATTTTTTTTGTGTTGGTGCGGACAACAAGCCCCTCACTCACAGGAAAAACGCAGGCTGCCTGCAGTGTTGGCAAATTATTAATTTCCACAACACAGATACGACAAGCGCCGACAATATTAACTTCCCGCAAATAACAAAGCGAAGGAATATTGACTCCGCTTTTTCGAGCTGACTCCAACACCGTGCTTCCCTGGACAGCCTGAACATTTTGCCCGTCAATAGTCAGTGACACGACAGGCTTTACAGATTTTCTGCTATAACCAGTTTTATTCATCATTTAACTCCTTCTACGGGAAATAGCGTCAAATTTACATTTTTTCGCGCATTCCCCGCACTTAACACAGACTTGTGCGTCAATTTTGTGAATCGCTTTCGCATTGCCGCTGATAGCCGAAACAGGACATACTTTCTTGCACAAACCGCATTGACGGCATTTTTCCTGGTCTATGCCATAAGACAATAATTCCTTGCACACGCCTGCGGGACATTGCTTATCAACTATATGTGCCAGATATTCTTCACGGAAATAATGCAGCGTGCTCAAAACCGGATTCGGTGAGGACTGGCCAAGCCCGCATAACGATGCTGCTTTAATTTGAGTACAAAGCTCTGCCAATAGTGCTAAATCTTTTTCGGCAGCTTTTCCCGCCGTGATTTTAGTAAGCATTTCGAGCAGCCGTTTATTGCCGATTCGACAAGGCGGACATTTACCGCAAGATTCATCAAGTGTAAACTCTAAATAAAACTGGGCAATATTCACCATACAATCGTCTTCATCTAAGATAATCAAACCGCCCGAACCCATCATGGATCCAACTGCCAACAACGTTTCATAGTCTATAGGTATATCCAACATTCTTTCCGGCAAACAACCGCCGGAAGGACCGCCTGTTTGCACAGCTTTAAACTTTTTGCCATTCGGGATGCCGCCGCCTACCTGAAAAATCACTTCCCGCAGCGTAGTCCCCATGGATACTTCAATTAACCCTGTATTCGCAATTTTTCCGGCTATGGCAAACACTTTTGTCCCTCTGCTCTTCTCCGTACCCTTAGCTGCATACCAGCGTGGTCCTTTGAGAAGAATTTGCGGGATATTGGCCAGCGTCTCCACATTATTAACCAAAGTAGGACGCTCCCAAAGTCCGCTGATGGCTGGGAAAGGCGGTCGTGTCCGTGGTTCGCCGCGGAACCCCGCTACGGAACGCAAAAGCGCCGTCTCTTCCCCACAAACAAAGGCTCCTGCTCCAAGACGAAGCTCAATATTAAACTCAAAAGATTTTCCGAAAATATTTTTACCAAGCAGACCAAATTCAGTTGCTTGTGAAATAGCGACTTGCAACCGCTCAATAGCAATAGGATACTCGGCCCTCACATAGATAAAGCCCTGCCGCGCGCCGATGGCAAAACCGGCTATGGCCATTGCTTCCAGCACCGCATGGGGATCACCCTCTAAAATACTCCTGTCCATAAAGGCGCCAGGATCTCCCTCGTCCGCGTTGCAGACCACATATTTTTCCTCTCCAACTGCATCATGGGCAAATTTCCATTTGCGCCCGGTAGGGAAGCCGCCTCCACCGCGCCCGCGCAAACCCGATTGTGAAACTGCTTCGATAATTTCGGCACGCTGACTATTGAGGGCGTTGGCAAGCGCTAAATATCCGTCTCTTGCGATATATTCTTCAATCACGAGCGGATTAATCAGTCCGCAGTTTTGCAGGACTACCCTTTCCTGATATTTAAAGAAATCTATATCTTCAGCCTGCCTGTGCGGCTCATACGTTTCAGGGTCGTGATAAAGAAGCCTTTTAATCACCTTGCCGCCGCAAATATGTTCATCCACAATTTCACGCAAGTCATTTTTTTGCAGACGGCAGTAAAACGTTCCGCCGGGGTAAACTACTACTATGGGACCCAAACGACAAAAGCCGAAACACCCTGTTTCAACTACTGCCACACTCTCTGACCTGCCCGCTTGTTGCAACTCTTTTTTTAGAACGTCCCGGATTCCTTTGCTATCAGATGAATCACAACCTGTTCCACGGCAAATAAGCAGCTGATGTGTGACCCCTTTTTTTGCCAAAGCAGATCGCTTACTTGCAAATATCTTGCCGTATTGCTGACCTGCCATTCGCATCGACAATAACTCTTTATAGCTCTCTTTAATTTTAGCCAAGTCATTAATGCTTTTAATTTTAGCATGACTTTTCCTGGCCTCTTGTTTATGCATCGCCACTCCTCCTTTGGCGGTATGCTTCCAGCAATTTGACTGTGTCAGCCGTAGTCAGTCTGCCGTGAATCTCGTCATTTATTGACAAAACAGGCGCCAAACCGCATGCGCCGATACAACGAGATGCCTCCAAAGTAAACTTCCCATCTGCGCTTGTTTCACCGATGCTGATTTTCAAGCGCTCTGACAGTTCGGCAAAAATCTCTCCCGCGCCCTTCACGTAGCAAGCAGTCCCTAAACAGACGCGAATAAGATATTTCCCGCGGGGTTTCATGCTGAAATATGAGTAAAAACTGACTACACCGCACACCTCGCTCAGCGGCACTGTTAATTCTTCCGCAATATGCTCCTGTAATTTTTCCGGCAAAAACCCGTAAATCTCCTGCGCTTGATGCAGCACTGCAATCAGCGCCCCGCGCTGATGTTTAAATTGTCCTATCGCCTCTCGCAAGCGAATAAAGCGTTTGTCTTTCTCGTTAAGCTGAAAACAGTCTTGCATAAATAAAAACTCCTTTCCGGCCGCAAAACAACTATCACTATTAGTCTTCGTAGCCCTACTTCTCATATACAGGCAATAATGACATCCAGAGGGAGACGCAGGAAATAAAAAAAACCCCTAAGGGGGGGAATTGAATGATGGCCTAAACGGCAAACGCCATACACGACCTTTACAGCGCCCGTTCGGAACTTCTTGTAGTTGAATTGCAGCTTTATTCGCCGTCACCCACCTTCATTGCTTGCTCCTCAAGCTCACGGATATATCTGTCGTAATCGGACTCAAAGAGTTTATCCTGAATAATGCGATACTTTTCAAATTCGCTTTCAGCGTGCAATTTCGCTATTTCTGCAGATACTTTTCCTGCATCTTTCAGTAAGCCGTATTCAAACATTTCAATAAATGAATTTAAGCGCGTTTCCCAATCCTGCATCGTTAAAGGAATTTTGCGCTGTGTCATATTTTCCGCAAAGTCCAGGTAGGAGTTTACCATACGGTTTAATTGTCCCAACTCAAATTCAGATAAATAATTCTTGGCGATTGAAACATCTGTTATTTTAATTTTACCATCGGGGGCGTCCTGCCAGGTCGTAAGTCCCATATACGCATTTCCACTATTCGCCCTGTCAACAATAAGTTCCGCCGCCGTGCGGCCGTGGACAGCATAGTGCATTTTATTCTGCACTGTTGCGTAAAACCGCTTTGTTGATTTTGCGTTTTTATCATAATCAATAGCCGTTGCATATAAGTCAGTTACTTTTTGATAAAACTTTCGCTCGCTCGCCCGGATCTCCCTTACCCTAGCAAGCTGTTCCTCAAAATATTTGTCGCTTAAGTACGAACCACTTTTTATACGTTCATCATCCATAACCCAACCTTTAATCGTATAATCTTTGGCGATTTGGTTAACCCATTTGCGAAACTGCACTGCTCTTTCGGAGTTGACCTTAAAACCTACGGCAATAATCATCTGCAAGGCATAGTGTTTTGTATTATAGGTTTTTCCATCGACGGCAGTTATTCGAAAATTTCGAACAACTGCGCTCTCCTCTAATTCCGAGTCAGCATAGATTTTTTTAAGATGATAATTAATTGTATGTGTTTCCACATCAAACAATATAGCCATCATTTTTTGCGTCAACCAGATATTTTCGTCCTCATACCGCACTTCAAAACTGTTCTGACTGTCACCTGTTGACGCGACAAAAGTCAAGTACTCGGCAGCGGAGCTGCGGATGGCAATTTCATTTTTCTTTTTCTTTGCCATATTTTCTTGCCTCCTTACAGAATTTCTACGCTGATGTTCGAAGCCAATAGCTTGAAAATTTCTTCTGGTGCATAGCACCTGGGTGGTTATTCCCCTCCCTTGGAGGGGTGGTGCATAGCACCGGGGTGGTTTAAGTATAATCCGTATGGTATTATAATAAGCGCCAGAATTACAAGTAAATTCCTTGCAGTATCGGTAAATTTATTCCAGATATCAACAGCAAATCCTTCTTTTAAGACAAACAAAACGACATAGCCGCTACAAACGACTATGCCGAATCTTTCAGAAATTATTAATCCCTATTTGACCGCCTCGAAACGAGGCTTTTTTTTGTTTTAATCTGAGTTGTCTGCTTACATCGGGGGCATTTGCGGCATGGCCGGAGTTTTGTTCTCATCCGGCTTATCGGTTACCACAGCTTCGGTGGTTAAGAACATGGCGGAAATGCTGGCAGCGTTTTGCAGCGCGGTACGCGTCACTTTCGCAGGGTCTACAATTCCGGCTTCAATCATATTGACATAGACACCGGTTGCAGCGTTATAACCTACTCCGGCAGTTTCCGTCTTTACACGTTCCACGATAACGGAACCTTCCAGTCCGGCGTTAATTGCTATCTGACGGACCGGCTCTTCCAATGCGCGGCGGATAATTCTTACACCAGTTGCCTCATCGCCTTCTGCCTGAATCTTATCCAAAGCAGCCAGTGCATTAATATAAGCGGTTCCTCCGCCGGAAACAATGCCTTCTTCGACAGCAGCGCGGGTAGCGGAAAGAGCATCCTCGATGCGCAGCTTCTTCTCTTTCATTTCCACTTCGGTAGCCGCACCCACTTCAATGACAGCAACCCCACCGGCAAGCTTGGCCAAACGCTCCTGCAGCTTCTCTTTGTCAAACTCGGAAGTTGTCTCTTCAATCTGTACACGGATTTGGTTAATGCGCTTCTTAATCTCGGCTGCTTCGCCTGTTCCGCCTACAATGACTGTATCTTCTTTATTGACAATCACCTGACGGGCACGGCCGAGCATGGTAATTTCAATATTTTTCATATCCAGCCCTAAATCTTCGGAAATTACTTGCCCGCCGGTCAAAATGGCAAGGTCTTGCAGCATTGCTTTGCGACGGTCGCCGAAACCGGGTGCTTTGACAGCTACGCAATTAAAAGTACCACGCAGTTTATTAACCACAAGAGTTGCCAGCGCTTCCCCTTCGACATCTTCTGCTACCAAGAGCAGCGGACGACCGGACTGAACAACTTTTTCCAAGATCGGGAGAATATCATGAATATTGCCGATTTTGCGGTCTGTCATCATAATAAAGGGCTCATCAAGAACGGCCTGCATTTTTTCCGCATCTGTAACCATGTATGGTGAAATGTAACCACGGTCAAACTGCATCCCTTCAACCACATTCAAATCTGTGGTGAATCCTTTGGACTCCTCAACGGTGATTACGCCGTCCTTGCCAACCTTCTCCATTGCCTCGGCAATCAGGCGACCGATCTCTTCGTCAGTTGCAGAAATCGATGCTACTTGGGCAATGGCTTCTTTCGTTTCCACAGGCTTAGACTGGGACTTAATTTCATCTACTGCAACTTTCACAGCTTTTTCAATCCCGCGCTTGATAGCCATCGGGTTGGCGCCTGCGGTAACATTTCTAATCCCTTCGCGGATAATGGCTTGCGCAAGCAGCGTCGCTGTAGTAGTCCCGTCACCTGCAACATCTTGAGTCTTGGTAGCCACTTCTTTAACTAACTGAGCCCCCATATTTTCAAATGGGTCTTCCAGCTCAATTTCACGGGCAATAGTCACACCGTCATTTGTAATCAGCGGACTGCCAAATTTTTTATCGAGCACAACATTGCGCCCTTTAGGACCAAGCGTTACTTTTACTGTATCTGCCAATTGGTTAACGCCCTTTTCCAAGGCGCGACGAGCTTCTTCGCGGAAAATAATTTGTTTTGCCATGGACCTCTCTACCTCCTATTTGATTGAACTTTAAGTATACTTAGAGCAATTTAGCAAGAATATCTTCCTGACGCATAATCAGGTATTCTTTGCCTTCCAGCTTAACTTCAGTACCGGCGTATTTAGAGAAAAGAATGCGATCGCCAACTTTAACATCCATTTCTACACGACTGCCGTTTTCTAAAATACGGCCGTTTCCGGCTGCCACAACTTCGCCTTCTTGCGGCTTCTCTTTAGCTTTGTCGGGCAAAACAATGCCACTGGCAGTTTGTTTTTCAGCTTCCAACACTTTAATCACAACGCGGTCAGATAATGGTTTGATGTTCATGGATTGACCTCCTTTTTAAAATTGATTTTTCCTTTAGCACTCACTGCTTGAGAGTGCTAATTATCACATCAACAACTATATACGAAAATAGAAGATGATGCAACTATCATGCCGGGAATTATTTTGCAAAATATTACATCTATCCTTAATTAACTCAATAAATCGCTTTTTTACTTCTTCTCTCTAATTTTTCCTTAACAACAAAAAATAGTATGCTCCCCTGACAAGAACTTATGCATTATGATCGCGCAATTTAGCACACTCGACTGACTGCCCGCAAAGCACATCCAGGGCATGAGGGATGGCAGGCAGGATAACGCCCAGATTTTCCCGTACCGCCCGCGGGCTGCCGGGCAAATTGACAATTAAAGTTCGTTTCCTGATTCCGCAAACGGCGCGCGAAAGCATAGCATGCGGCGTTTTTTGCAGACCGAAAGCTCTCATCGCTTCAGCCATACCCGGAATCTGTTTTTCTATCACAGCCAAAGTGGCATCAGGTGTGTTATCTCGTGAACTTAAACCTGTTCCGCCTGTAGTCAGCACCAGGTGAAGCTGCAAATCATCAGCGTACGACAACAGTTTGTCACGTAATATATTAAACTCATCAGGCACCACCTCGTAAACGGCTACTATACCACCGGCAGCTTCGACCATCTCCCTTATCACAAGTCCGCTTTCATCCTGACGCTCGCCTCTCGCGCCCTTATCACTGGCAGTTAAAATTGCTGCTTGAAATGACTGCATCATCAATCACTCTCCTTGCCAGGCAATTTCGCCTGTCATTTCAGTGTGATAGCCTCCAAGTTCTTTTACGGCAAGTTTATATTGGTCAGAGCGAATCAAACCTAACAGTTTTTGCAGCTTATCTTCAGCAAAAAATTTTGCGGGAACAGCTAAATCATAGCGTTCTTTGGCGAGCGGGATAAAATCAAGCCCCAGTGCCTGCGCCGCCGCAAAAACGCCAAGAGCAACATCTGCTGAACCGGCTAAGACTGCTGCTGCCACCGCCAAATGTGTATATTCTTCTCGATGATAGCCGTTAATCGCTTCCGGAAGAATACCTTCCTTCCTCAGGCAGGCGTCTAATAACATTCTCGTCCCGGCACCGCGCTGACGATTAACAAAAGTTATATCTCCTCTAGCCAAGTCGGCGATCCGGCTGATTCCCCGCGGGTTGCCGCGTCGGACCATCAACCCCTGCTCGCGTTCCACCAGCGTCACAAGTACCAGCGGTATATCACTGAGAAACTGCCGTAAAAATGGAATATTATACTCGCCCGTTTCTTCATGCAATAAATGAATGCCCGCTAAATGTGCCTCGCCGCGCCGCAAAGCCATAATGCCTCCGGTGCTGCCTACATGGGCAGACGACAAGGAAAATCCGGGATAGTGCCGACTCAGCAGGTCGCCCAAAATATCCAATGTTAAATCATGGCTGCCGCTGCAGACTATCGTTTGCTCGATATTTTGCAGCGGACGCAAAAGCTCCACTGACACCGTCTCACCGGCTACAAGGCCTTCCTTTTGTTGAGCGACACGGACAATCCCATCGGCTTTTACCAAAGAAGTTACTACTCCTGCCCCTCTTGCCAGTGGAGTAGCCACAAAACGTTCACCCACACAGCCTACTTTGACACGAAGCCACTCCTCCGCAGACAATGAGGAAGCGACTTGGCGGGAGAAGGAAGCTTGGAGCACAGTTCTTTTAGGTTCCTGCTGACCCTGGAGAGCATAGAGCAGCGGTTTGAGAAAAAGCTCTAACGACACTACTGCAGAAACAGGGTAACCAGGCACACCTATTACCGGCTTGCCTGCCACAACGGCTAAAATAACCGGCTTTCCCGGGCGAACGGCCACCCCATGAATTAACACTTCCCCAAGCTGCGCAAGCACATCGGCAGTATAATCCCTGCGACCGGCGGAGGAACCCGCATTGACCAGCACAAGATCGCTTGTCCGGGTTGCATTGGACACCGCTTCTTTAAGCAATTCAAAATCATCGCGCACAATCTCATGTCTTCTAGCCTCACCCCCCCATTCTTCCACTAAGGCAAAAAAGATGAGTGAATTGTATTCGATGATCTGGCCTGGATTCGGTTTTTTCCCTGCCGCAATCAACTCATTCCCTGTGGGAATAATCGTCACTTTAGGCTTTTGGCGCACTGCAACATTGCTTTGCCCTCCGGCTAAAAGGGCGCCCGCGTCTACAGCGCCCAGGCGGTGACCGGACGGCAGCAACATTTCTGTGGCTACAATATCTTCGCCAATAGGGCGCACATGCTGCCATGGAGCCACCGCAGCCACAATTTCAATTGTCTCACCCTGCTCAAAGATGTCTTCCGCCATAATCACCGCGTCACAGCCAGCGGGGAGCACATTCCCTGTATCCACCGGAAAAGCCTGTTCCCCCAAAAGTAAACGCTTCGGAAAAGACTCGCTTGCCCCCTCCGTATCGACCGCGCGCACAGCCACCCCATCCATTGCCGCAGCATGAAAATGAGGCGAAGACAGTTCAGCGAAGACGGCTTTCGCCGTCACCCTTCCCACTGCCTCTGTTACCGGAAGAATCTCTTCTTCTGTCAGACCCCAGCGACGGTCAAGAAAAAGCTTTCTGGCTTCAGCCACAGGCGTATTATCTAAGTAGCGACGCCGCCTCTCTAACAAAGCAATTCACCTCAGCAATCAGATTAATAATATTTCCACCGACTCACCGGCTTCTATTCCTTCACAGTTTTGTGGAATGCGTAGTAAAGCATTTCCCCGCACCACAGTGGAAATCAGATTCGCCTGCCCTAAAATAGGCCGAGCCCAAAGCTCGCCTCCCTGTGCATACAAATATGCGCGCAGATAATCTTCCCGGCCGCTCGCCGATGACAGATTACGCTCCACTTTGGCACGCAGCAGCGGCAGCAGCTCAGTTGCTCCCTGCATCTGCCACAACAAAGGACGCACAAAAAGCAAAAAACCAACCATCGCAGACGTAGGATTGCCCGACAAACCGAAATACGGCCGCCCGTCAACCACGCCGAAAATCAGCGGCTTCCCGGGGCGCATCGAAACGCCATGGAAAAGCACTCCCGGTTTTCCGAGCTCATCAATAGCTGCTGCTGTATAATCGCGCGCCCCGGCGGAACTTCCTCCGGAGAGGATAATACAATCATAAGCGCCGGTTCTCTGCAAAGCCTCCCTCAAAGCGTCTTTGCAATCAGGAATAATGCCGTGAAGATCCGCAACCGCCCCACAACTTTCTACCCAGGCAGAGAGCATATATGTATTAATATCCCTAATCTGCCCTGCTTTAGGAGCGGCATCCGGCATCACCAGTTCGTCCCCGGTTGAAATAATAGCCACCCGCGGTCTCTTAGCCACTGTAACCAGCATCTGTCCAAGCGCTGCCAAGACGCCGATATCCTGAGGCCTGAGCACATGTCCCGGAAATAAAATACCTTCGCCTGCGCGAAGATCTTCGCCCCTGACGATAATATTCTCACCCGGCGCGACAGCCCTGCCAAGCGCCATGAGATTACCGCCCAGTATTTCCGTATATTCCACCATCGCTACTGCATCGCTGTTTGCCGGCAGCATCCCGCCGGTTGAAATCCGCAACGCCTGTCCGGGAGCAAGCACTGCTTCCGGCGCGCGGCCCATTAAAATTTCTCCTCTTATATCGAAAAGCGCCGGCATTGCCTCCGACGCCCCATAAGTATCTTGTGCCCTGACAGCAAAGCCATCCATCGTTGAACGAGCAAACGACGGCAAATCTTCCTCAGACGCAACCGTCTGTGCCAACGCGCGACCCAAAGCAGAAGTAAGCAAAACCTGCTCTTGTTCTGTCTTAGCCGGCACGGCAGCCAAAATCTTTTCTTTCGCTTCAGTCACACTTAGCACTGTCAGCATTTCTTTCTCCTAGAAGCAGCCTAGTTGGCAGCCCGTTATTTTTATCTTCTCTTCCTCACAGATCTGACCGATCTGCCAAAGCTTAATGCCATGCTCTGCTGCAAGACGGCACGCTTTCGCACAATAAAGCTTGCCGTCCTGCAGATTTTCACGAATCATAGCGGCCAAAACTTCTCTTTCCATTACGCGCCACCTCGCTGTTATTTTGTTGCTTTCCGCAAACAATTATTGACTCGCCATAACCTTGCTGCAACGCGGACAGATTGTGGGATGCTCCTTATCCTCACCCACTTCGGGATGAATCAGCCAGCAGCGTCCGCATTTTTCGCCGCTTGCCGCGCTTACCCTAAGTGCCAGTCCTTTTTCAGCCTGCAGAACACCAGGCACGTTTCCGGGCTCATACAGTTTGCAAGCAGAAACCAAAAATATTTCCGGCAAACGTTCCTTAAACGGCGCCAACGCTTCGTATGCCGCTTCGTCCGGATAAAGTTCAAGTGCGGCGCCTAACGATGCGCCGATTAACTTCTCTTTGCGCGCTTCTTCCAAACGAGCGGTCACGACCTCCCTGTATTCCAGCAATCTCTGCCAGCGGGCAGCTAAAACAAAATCCTTGCAGCCCTCGGTTATTTCAGGCCAATCCGCCAACTGTACCGACTCCTCCCTCTTTCCCGGAAGGTATTCCCACACTTCTTCTGCGGAAAAAGTGAGCACCGGCGCGATCAGTTTAACAAGAACGGTTAGAATTTCGTACATTGCCGTCTGTGCCGAGCGGCGCGCCGGAGAAGCAGCCGGCGAAGTATAAAGCCTATCTTTTAATACATCGAGGTAAAAGTTAGACATTTCCAACACACAGAAATTATGGATCGTATGAAATACCACATGCAGGTCAAATTCAGCGTAGGCACGGCTGACTCTCTCTATCAACAACTGCAAACGATGTAGAGCAAAACGATCCAGTTCATCCAGCTCGCTGTAAGACATTCTGTCTGTTTCCGGAACAAAATCATAACAATTCCCTAATAGATAGCGGATGGTATTGCGAATTTTACGATATACCTCCACCAGTTGTTTTAAAATATCATGCGAAACCCGCACATCGCTCTTAAAATCCGAAGAAGAAACCCAGAGCCGCAAAATATCGGCGCCGTACTGCTTGATAATCTGCTCAGGAGCAATAACATTACCCAACGACTTAGACATTTTTTTGCCTTCACCATCGACCACCCACCCGTGGGTTAGCGTGGCTTTGTAGGGCGCGCGACCGCGGGTGGCCACAGACGTCAGCAGAGAAGACTGAAACCATCCCCGGTACTGATCCGACCCCTCTAAATACAAGTCGGCTGGCGACCTCAGCTCCGGATAAGTTTCCAACACAGCGGCATGGGTAGAGCCGGAATCAAACCAAACGTCCATAATATCGGTTTCCTTGCGAAATCCAGTATGACCACAACCGGTGCATGATGTTCCCTGCGGCAGAATTTCAGACGCATCACGAATAAACCAGGCATCGGAACCTTCTTTGCCGAACAACTCAGCCACAGCCCGCACAGTATCTTCATTGATTAGCTCCTTGTTGCAGAGAGTGCAGTAAAAGATAGGGATAGGCACACCCCAGACACGCTGTCGAGAAATGCACCAGTCATGGCGATCAACTATCATGTTGTTAATCCGTTCCTGCCCCCATGCCGGAATCCACTGCACCTCTCTAATGGCAGCAAGCGCCGCCTGCCGAAAGCCTTCAACCGAAGCAAACCACTGTTCGGTAGCCCGAAAGAGTACCGGTTCTTTGCAGCGCCAACAATGAGGATATGGATGCTTAATGAAGGAAAGAGACAAAAGAGCGCCTGCGTCTTTTAACGCTTGTGTAACTTGCTTATTGCCTTCCTGATAATGAAGTCCCGCAAAAGGGCCGGCATCTCCAGTGAAGCAACCTGCATGATCCAAGGGAGCAAGGATATCCAGACCGTACTTAAGACCGACTTCGTAATCGTCCTGACCATGGCCCGGGGCTGTATGCACACAGCCGGTACCCGCTTCAAGCGTCACATGCCTGCCAAGCACCACCGGCGACATCCGCTCATAAAGCGGGTGCCGGCAAAGAATCCCTTCCAAATCGGCTCCTTTGAATTTGGCTGACACCTTGTAACCCGTAATCTGCAAAGCCTCAATCACGCTGCCGAGCAATTCCTCTGCTAAAATCAAATCGCCGTGTTCAGGCGTACTAACGCGAACATAACTATACTCAGGATGAAGACAAATAGCCATGTTAGCGGGAATCGTCCAAGGAGTGGTTGTCCAAATCACAAAGTAGACGTCTGCAGTCTGTTCCAGCTTTCCTTTGGCATCCGCTACCTGAAAACGGACAAAGATAGAAGGCGACCTGTGCTCATTATATTCAATTTCTGCTTCCGCCAGCGCAGTCTCACACTGCGGGCACCAGTGAACCGGCTTTAAGCCTTTGTAAATATAACCTTTCTGTGCCATTTCACCAAAAACCATAATCTGTCTTGCCTCAAATTCCGGTTTTAACGTCACATAAGGATTGTCCCAGTCTCCCCGCACTCCCAGCCGCTTAAACTGCTCTCGCTGCACATCAAGAAAGCGCAGCGCAAAATCGCGGCAATGGCGGCGAAACTCTACCGGAGTAACTTCATTGCGCTTGATTTTGCCCGCCTTTACCACCTGGTGCTCAATAGGCAGTCCGTGAGTGTCCCAGCCGGGAACATAAGGCGCATCAAAGCCAAGCATACTTCTATGTTTAACTATAATATCTTTCAGTACTTTATTCATAGCCGTTCCCATATGAATATCGCCGTTGGCATACGGAGGCCCGTCGTGCAAAATGTATTTAGTTTTCCCTTGTCTCTTTTCCTGCACTTTTTGATAAATATCAAGTTCTTGCCATTTAACCAAAAGTTCCGGCTCACGCTGAGGCAACCCGGCACGCATCGGAAATTCCGTTTGCGGCAAATTTAGCGTCCCGGCATAATCTTTTTCCACCATTTTGTCCCTCCGTCAATTGCATGGTGCATCTCTAAAAAAACACCCGTCCTATCGTGAGAACGAGCGTTTTGACCTGCGGCCGCTTCCTTAGATAACGGCTTCATTATAAACAAAAAAGCCGCCTGATGTCAAGTTTGGGACAAAAACCCTGTCCCCTTGTCCCACTACGCGCCGCGCTTTACTGCATCACGATCCTGCGCCAAATTGAGTGTGTACCAATCTTCCATTTCCAGAGCAGCTAATTGTGCCTCTACTAACGAACGGAAACGCATTTTATAAATTTGTGCCTGCTTATACACCTCTTCATGCTCTGAAAGGATTTTGCTCGCTTTATAACGAGCCTCGTCCATTGTACGCGCCGCATCTTTCTCAGCTTCGCGACGAATCAGTTCTGCCTCCCTTGAAGCGTTACGTTTCACTTCCTCTGCTGCCTCCTGAGCGACTACAATGGCATTATGCAACGTTTCCTCTAATTTATGGTAGTGGCTCAGCTTGTCCTTTAACTGGGATAATTGTTCTTTTGTAGAAATATTTTCTTTAATCAATGTTTCATAATCCTTAGACAAATGATCAAAAAACTCATCCACTTCCCTGGGAGAGTAACCTCTCATCGAGCGGCTGAATTCTTTATTCTGAATATCAATCGGCGTTAACGGCACACCATCCACCTCCGCATTAATTTTTCCGCATTTCCCAAACTTCGCCTAATACTCCCAAAAATCCTGCCACTTACACCCTTTTTTTCAGCAAAAGCTGAATTCTGCCTTTCTTGCTTTCACCAAGAACTTCCGCCACCTCTACCCGTCCGCGTCCGGCTAAAGAAATTATATCTCCGGCTTTAACAGACGCACTGGCACTGGTTACCGACTGCCAATTCAGCTTAACTTGGTTGGCACGAATTGCCGGTGCCAGCTTACTGCGCGACATTGCAAATCCGGCGCTTGCCACCGCATCCAAGCGCAGGCTGGCTACAGTTGTTTTAATTTCTTTGACCAGGGGTGGCGGCGGGGTAAGTTGTGCCGCAGTTATTTCCCGGATAGTAACACTATGTTTACCTACCGCTACCCAGCTGGAGAGTAAAAAAGGCAATATTTCCGGGTGTACGATAATTTGTGCTTTTCGTTGCTCCGAAACCAAGATATCGCCGATTTTTTCCCGACGAAGACCAAGCCCTAAAATAGCTCCAAGAAAATCGCGATGGGTAAGCTGCTCCGCCCATAAGCCTGCGTCAACCTCCAGGACGGCAAGAGGCACATCTGCAGTACCAGCTTGACGCTCTGCAGGATAAAGCAGCAATCGGCACCTTTCCGCCTCGGGATAGCCGCCCCAGGTGACGGATTTTAACTCCGGAAATGAATGCAAAACCCGGTCTGCCGTCCGCTGTTGGTGTGGATCCAAAAAATCACTGATTTGCCACTTTCCGTTCCTCTCAAGCTGCTCAATGCGATCAAGAATAATCCCCGCAGTAATCCGTTCAAGCTCTTGCGTAAAACGCTGCAATATTTTTTCCCGTTCCATGGTGCCTCCGTTACTAAAAAATCAGCAAAGCCAACCTGATTATCGCTCCTAATCTTCTCCGATAGCAGACACCCCGCGTCCGCTTAATTCTTTGCGGATTTCTGCGTTTACCTCCACTTGGGCAGGAGCAAAAACAAAAATCTGTTGACTAACCTTCTGCATATTGCCATCAAGAGCAAAAGTAGCCCCTGCAATAAAATCAATGATCCGTTTTGCTTCGTTTTTATCCGTTTCTTCCAGATTTACAAGCACCGGTTTCCTGTTTTTTATATGCTCGACAATTTGTTGCGCTTCTTGAAACTCCACCGGCTTAATAATCACTAAGCGCATATTCTTGGCACTATGTAAATTCAAGACTGCTCCTTTGCGGGCGGGAGGACGAACAAATTCCGACTCCTCAATAATTTCCTCTTCCTCTGCCACTTCCATCAAACCCAAAAACGACAACACTTTTTCCCAGACCTTTGCCACCTTCATTCCTCCTGACTATATTTTTCTCTGTCAAACAGTAAACTACCCACCCGGATCAGATTGGCACCTTCTTCGATTGCCACTTCAAAATCATTAGACATTCCCATAGATAATATCTTCATTTCTCTGCCGGACATCCGGCAGTTATAAAACAACCGGAACATTTCCCGGAAATAAGGCCGGGATTCTTCCGGATCGACAGAATATGGCGGGATCGCCATCAAGCCTTCCACCCGCAGCCGCGGCAAATCAGTCGTAGCAGCAAGAAAATCAGCTAATTCCGTAGGCGAAACTCCCCCTTTTTGACTTTCGCCGCCCAGATTGACTTGAATCAGCACACTAACCTGCAAGTTTTTCGCTTGCGCCTCTTGCTGCAATGCCTCCGCCAATCGCCAGCGGTCCAGAGAATGAATCAGTTTAAACCGTCCCACCACATCCTTTACCTTGTTAGTTTGCAGGCGCCCGATAAAATGCCACTCAACCGTAGGAAGAGCTTCTATTTTCAGCCGCGCCTCACGCACGCGATTCTCCCCAAAAATTGACAAACCCAGTCCTATCGCCTCGGCGATGATTGCTGTCGGCACCGATTTAGTTACTGCCACCATCCCCACATCATCCCGGCCGCTGCGCAGCGCCGCACGAGCCATACGCATACGGATATCATCAAGACGTGCCGCCAAGCTGCTCATAGTCGTTGTCCTTCCCTGACCAGAAAAGGATTTTTAATCACAGTTCTGCCGCACCTCACGCCTTCGACCACCACATTCCCACCCACCTCGCCCAACACTTTGACAGGCAGAAAGCTCACTACCGATTTCTCCAGAATATAGACACCTTTTTCAGCACCACGCGAAATCAATGCTGTTGACGGCAAGACAGAACCTGTCATTCTTCTCACCACAATTTCTGCATCACTAAGCCGCTCGACAAAGAAACCTTCCACATCCTCGCTTAACGCAAACGCCAAACGGACAGAATCTTCATCTTCCTTCAGCACCACCCATGATGCCTGCACTTCTTCTTCCGGAGAGAAAGCAAACCGCAAACGCTTTCTTTGTGAAGTTAACAAAGCAAAATCATCTCTCGATAAGTCAATAACATAATACCAACTAAAATTATTTACCACCTTAAAAAGAATGGAACCCTGCTTTACCGCATCACCGTCCGACAAAGCCTGAATTTTCTTAGATAGTTTGCGTACTTCTGCCGCATCAATCCTCTCTAAGTCTCCCGGCTGCAGCGCGCCTTCAAGTCCGTCAAGAACGGAAATTATTACGCCTGAAACCGGCGCGGCAATATTTTGCACGCCACCGTCCGCAGTATAGATCTTGGCCACGCTCGCTCCTGCCGCCAGCCTCTCGCCGGCGGCGGCTACCCAGCGAACGGTGCCGCTAACCGGCGCGGCCACCACACGCTCGTCCCGCACGATTACCCCGCTGACAGAAACAAGCTGTTCCGACACGCTTTCCTCACTGACGACAGTTTTAAGCAGCCAGCCTGTCAGCGTGTTTCCGGCAAAAATATAGGCTGCCAACAAAGCGAGTACTGCCGCCGCCAGTATTAAAATACCGCGGCGAAATTTTTCTTTGATGCCTCTTTTTTTTCCTTTGCCGGGAATTACGGCGAATTTTCTCTTTTGTTTCATATTGCCGCCTTTCTGCTCGGCCTCAGAGAAATAATTCCGGCCATCCGCCCTGTTCTGCCGCCTGCTTTGCGGTAGGAAAAAAAATACTGCCGATAACAACTTGTACAATAGCGGCTGCTGACAATATTCTTTGCCCCAATCCCGGCTTCCTGCAACAGACGCAGATGATACCCGGGTAAATCAAAATAGATTCCATCTTTACGCTGCAAAAGCAGCTCACTCTTTTGACGGTCGACTACTTCCCGTGCCAGATTGTCACCAACCTGATAACAACATGGCCCGATTGACGGAGACAGCGCCACACGGATGTTTTGGCGCAGACATCCAAGTCGCGCCATAGCCTCCACCATGGCTGATGCCATACCTGCCACAGCACCCCGCCAGCCGGCATGAGCCAAACCGATGCAGCGCCTCTGTGGATCGAAGAAAAAAAGAATAGTGCAGTCAGCAGCATATGCGAGCAAAACCACATCCGGTTCCAGACAGATTAAGCCGTCTGTGTCGGGCAGCGCAGTTTCCATAAATTCGTTAGCGGAAAGCCGATTTTTTGCCGTAACCTGTTCGATTCTAATCCCGTGAGTCTGCTGCCCCGAAAACACATGACGGTCCTGATATCCTAAGGCGTTTGCCAGCAAGTCGCGGTTAGTTCTAACAGCCGCCGGTTCGTCACCCACATGGGCACCCAGATTTAATGTATCAAATGGCGCCAAGCTTACACCTCCTTGTCGAAGGGTAAAGGCATGCAGGAGTTCGCTGGAATGCAGATTTGCAAAAGTCAGATAGTTGATATTTCCCGCAGTCCTAATCTCTTCCTTAGCAACCATTGCTTTGCCCCTGCCCGCAGAAATGTAACGGCGAAAGAACAGGGGAGCCGAGCTGCAATGAGGCCGGCAAATCAATAATCCGTTGATTGCGCGAACCGCGGTATGTGAGTGAAATATCACGCTCGGCTAAAAGAAACGGTCCGTCAATTAAAAGGTCTCCGGCAGCAAGCAATGCAGCCGTGGCATTATCGGATGATGCCTTTTCCTTTAATTGTTCATAGGTATATCCGGAATAAATTAATAAATGGCATCCGGCTTTCTTTAGAATTTCCGCGAGCATAACTAACGGTTCTGCTTGGGCAAACGGTTCGCCACCGGAGAAGGTCACGCCCCGCACCCTACGGTCAGCAGCAATTTCTGCCGCCAGCGCAGCAACATTCAACCATCTTCCTCCTGCGAAATCCTGTGTCTGCGGGTTGTGACAGCCGGGACAAAGATGCGGGCAACCCTGCAGGAAAACAGCCGTTCTGACACCCGGTCCGTCAACCACACTATAATGTTTCAGACCTGCAACATTTAAATCCATGCCACCCTCCAGGAACTTATCATCGCCATGCAATCCAGCACTTCTCCTCTGCAAGTCCCCCTCACCCTTGCTGCGCTCCACCCTCTCCCCGGCAATTCCCCTCTCCCCTCCTATTCCCCTCTCCCTTTGGGAGAGGGCTAGGGTGAGGGCAAAGCTAGGGTGAGGGCAAAGCTAGGGTGAGGGCAAAGCTAGGGTGAGGGCAGAGGATAAGTTTCTAACTGCAGTGCGTCCTTCTGTCGCGCAGTTCCGCCTGCTTGGCGCTGTTGAAGCGATCATCAGTGGAGAGATAACCGGTAATCCGCCGAATCCGGCGCACCTCGCTGCTGCCGCATCCGGGGCAGCTATGGGAGACTATCCCGCTGTACCCGCAACTGCGGCATTCATCAATAGGATAATTGATTCCGCCGTAACCAATATCGGAAACAGACATTTGAGATACAATTTCCTCAACCGCCTCAACGTTTTCCCCGGGCGGCGCGTCCAACTCCACATAAGAAATATGCCCGGCGTTACAATATTTATGGTATTCTCCCTCTATGGAAAGCTTGTCGAAAAGAGACATACAGTAATTCACAGGAATATGAAATGAGTTTGAATAATACTCTTTGTCTGTTACCTTAGGAATTATGCCATAAATTTCACGGTCCATTTTGACAAAGCGCCCGGAGAGACCTTCTGCCGGCGTAGCCACCAGCGTAAAATTTAAGTCAAATTCTTCTGAAAACTGCTCCAACCGTTTACCCATATGAGAGATAATTTTCAAACCTAAATCCTGAGCTTCCCGATCCTCACCGTGATGCTTACCTATCAATGCCTGCAACGTCTCCGCCAGCCCGATAAATCCAATCGCCAGCGTACCATGCTTAATCACCTCTTTAATAGGGTCGTCCAACTCCAGCTTTTCCGAATCCATATACAATTTTTGACCCATTAAAAACGGCAGATCTCGTACACGCAGATTACCCAGAATTTCAAAGCGGTGCAACAACTGACGGGCTCCCACACGCAGCAAACGATCAAGTTCCACAAAAAACAGGTTCACATCCCGTGCCTGCAGTGCAAGACGCGGCAAATTCAGAGAAACGGGAGCAATATTTCCGCGGCCGGCAGACCGTTCTTCGCCATGGCGGTTGCCGATCACCCGCGTACGACAACCCATATATGCTACTTCTTCCCCGTATTTCGAATTAAAGGTTGTATCCATGAAACTAAAGGTTGGATTCAAGCGCTTGGCTGCCACTTTTTGTGCCAGTTTAAACAAATCAAAGTTAGGGTCACCCGGCTCAAGATTTACACCTTTTTTTGTCCTGAAGACCAAATTAGGAAAAATAGGACTCTCTCCGTTACCCAAGCCGCGGTCAAAAGCTCTCAGAATAGAACGCGTTATTGCTCTGCCTACTTCCGACGTGTCAGTACCTACATTAAGTGAGGAAAAAGGGACCTGTGCGCCTGCGCGGGAGTTATGAACAAAGATACCTTCCGCTGTCAGAAAATTTTCGTTATCACTTACCGAAATATCGTAGACAAACTCCTCGTGCGGTGCTTCCTGAAGTTCGCTGACCTGCATCGGCCATAACCTAAGAACCCTGTTGAGCACTTCTAAAAGAGAAACCATCTTGTCGTTTTGTGCCAGAATCATGCGTGCCCAAGCCATAACAAGGGCAGGACTCTGGCAACTGTTGTCAATCCTGCTGCCGCTCTCGTTACAGACTGTTTTAGGCAAAAAGAAACGCGACAGCATTTCTTCATAAGGGTAAAACACGGGCAAATATTTGCTGAAACGGGGCAACTGCCGGCTGTTAAGCTTTTTAAGCAAATGAAATTTTTCTGTTGACTGGATCTGCGGCAGCATATCCACCAGACTGTCAAACCAGAATTGTTCGCGAGCTATTTGCCCGATGCTTTCTTTCTCATGATCCTCCAGAATACGGCCGATCAAGTCTTTTGCTATACTTTCCAGATATTGCGGTTTAATTCTGTAGTTATACGCATTTCCACAGAACACACCATATACATCTTTAATCATCTGGCGTAAAAACTCGTAATCATATGGTGTTTGCTCGCCTTTGACACCGATCGCTTCAGACAGTTTGCCGCCTTTTCCTCCGCTTAGCGCCAGATTGCCAAGATAATATCCACCAGCAGATACCATATACCGCTGATGCGCTGTTGCAAAATTACTCTGTGGCAACGTATCACGTAGAGATACCGGAACACCAAGCTTCATATACAGCAGTTGGATACCGTCCCGCAATTCTCTCGAAACGGTACCGGCAACAACCCTGTTAGCGCCAACCGTCCCGTCTCCGGAAAGGTATCCGTCCAAAAATGCTCTGACATACGCCTCACCGGCAAAAAACAACTCACCCGGCACACGCTTATTTACTGCCCCCCGCCCGCATTTATCGGCCAAAAAAGCTGCAAAGCGCTGTCCGACATTACAAGCCAGATCACGAGTTTTTCCCTTTGCCACACGAAGCCGTACGGAGAATCCCGGATGAATTTCTCTAAGCAGACTTAAAGCCTCTGTTTCCAGTTCACTGTTGAAAAGGGCAAGGTAGAGAGTTGAAGCATCCACTGAGCCTTCTGCCGCATATAGCCCCATCACTTTAGCCAATGCCAGCGTAAGCTCCAGGCTGTCCAGCTCATATTTGACTGACGCCGGGTATTTTGTCATGTCAAAAACAATTTTGTCTTTCACTAACTGCAACTCCCTGGGAACCAGCGCACGGCGCAGACGGGAAGGAACCGCAGTTTCAATCTTTCCGCTGTCCCCGATTGTCATCACAGAATGATTATCTGTCACAGTAACTTTCTGTCCGGACTTCAGCTTCACATGGAATATCTTATTTAAGTTCTTATGCCTGATGCTGGCGGTAATATCCTTTATTTCCGTGGCACCTGTCCTGTAATTCACGCTCAACGCCTGATAACGGCCTTCCTCAAACGTCCTGTGGAACTCTTCCATGGAGCGCGTGGAAAACTCGCCGACCTGTTTGTCCAAAATCCAGATTCGTTCGTTACCACTCAGTGAGTGCATCGTGTTAAGATTGTATACCAAACCCTCCATCGCCTGGAAGACTTCTTCCTCAGACGGCACAGCCGCCATAGTCTTGACAACTTCCGCCATCGAACGGTCAAAATGGGGAAAACTCTGACCGCCAAACATATCATTTTGATTACTTTGCAGGATTATAGCAGCCTGAGCAGCAGCAGAAGCCACTCTTTTGGGCGGACGGATAAAACCGTAACCTGTATTAAATCCTTCGGTTAAAAGTTTTGTTAAGTCCACTTGCAAACAGTTGAGCGTCTTGCCGTAATAATCCAAGTCATGAATATGAAGCGCCCCGCTCGTATGGGCATGGGCAAACTCTTCAGGCAAAAGATTGGTCAAATAATACCGCTTGCTTGCCGCACTGGCAATTTGCAGCATTTTTGCGGAGGGTGAATTAGAGACATTGGCATTCTCCCGGCTGGTTTCCACTAAAATTTCCTTGACCGTATCCATTAAATCCGACTTGCCTTCACGAATCCGGCTCCGACGGTCACGATAAAGTATGTATGCTTTCGCCGTCCGGGCATGTCCATTTTCTATGAGCACTTTTTCCACAGTATCCTGAACATCTTCGACGGCGGGGATAATCCCGTTATAGCCCAATTTCTTCAGATTGACCACAACTTGCTTAGTCAGGCTCTCTGCAATTTTACGATTTTCGCCACCCACAGCCTTGGCTGCCTTCAAGATTGCATCCGTAATCTTTTCGGCATTAAACGGCACAACACGTCCGTCACGTTTTTTGATCTCTACAAACATCTAACTGTGTCCCCCGCTTTCGGTCGCTATTTACTCGCTTTCTTTTTTGGCATATTCTTGAGAACTTCTCTAAAATCATCGATATCTTTAAATTTGTGGTAGACAGAAGCGAAACGCACATATGCTACTTCATCTATCTCGCGAAGCTTGGTCAACACCCTTTGTCCGATCTCATCTGACGCCACTTCCTGATGAAAACTGTTCCGCAACTCACGTTCAACTTCATCCACCAAATCTTCAAACACACTTAACGGAATCTTCCGATTGCCCCCGGCATAAATCAGACCATTTAAAATTTTTCCACGCTCAAAGATTTGCCTGCTGCCGTCCCGCTTAACCACAATAATCGGAGATTCCTCCAGCTTTTCATAGGTAGTAAAGCGTTTTTCACAAGCTGTACACTCCCGCCGCCTGCGGATGGCACCTCCCTCATCGGTAGACCGGGAATCAACCACCCGGCTCTCAACACACCCACAGTAAGGGCATTTCATCCTGCTCTAACCTCCTTTAACAAAGCACTATATCTAGTGCTGGCATAATTATACAACACCAGATGTTGTATGTCAAAGGCAAATTTAGCGGTTACGATACCCTGTTTCCTTGATTTCGACAAGGATAGTATCGACACCGATTCTGACAACATTCTCCCAGGGAATCAGATAATCACGCCCGCTGCTAAAGAAGCTGAAAAAACGGTTTGTACTGGGAACAATAATTGCGACAATCCGACCGTTGTCTAGGTCAAGATCCAAATCGCAAATCACCCCCAACCTTCTGCCATCCGCAATATTAACCACATCTCTATTTCTCATCTCCGAGATTTTAATCATCGAGCACCCACTCCTGTTTTTTAATTTCTATCAGTATATGATTGCCATCCGGCTTTAAACAGTCCAATTAGCAACTGGCCCTTCATTTTTCCTCCCCGCTGCATGCCGTCCTGCCCCCCCCCAGAAAATGTCGCCTTCCTCAGAAGCGCAAAAAACCTGCCGACATTAACTGATCGACAGGCAAGCGAGCAAGAACCTCTTTTTTCTAACGATTTTTACCTTACGGCATCATATCGGAAACCGGAGCGAAGCGCCTGTAAAAAAGCTGCCCATCCACTTCCCGTATTTCGGAAACTCTAATTAAATTAGACTGCGTAAACGCCTGAAGCGGCTCGGCGGAGGGAAACAGAAATACTGCCAGGAGGACAAAGAACATAAGAAGGCTCAAATTTATTTTGCTTACACTCTTTGTACGCACTTTCTCCACCTCCTTTACTGTACATGTTTACGCAAATGTCCAAGCGCCGCTTTTTCCAAACGTGAGACTTGAGCTTGAGAAATCCCGATTTCATCAGCCACTTCCATTTGGGTTTTGCCACGGTAAAAACGTAACGTCAAGATTAATTTTTCCCGTTCATTTAACTTCTGGAGCGCTTCTTTGATTGCCAAAATTTCCAGCCACTTTTCATCCTGACTTTTATCGTCCGCAATCTGATCCATCACAAAAATCGGATCGCCACCATCTTGGTAAATCGGCTCAAAAAGAGATACCGGCTCCTGGATTGCATCCAGCGCAAAAACGACATCCTCCCGCTTCAAATCCAACTCCTTGGCAATTTCATTAATATTTGGTTCTCTCCCGAAGCGATTCGCCAGAATATCCCTGATTTGCAAAACTTTGTAAGCTATATCACGCAATGAGCGTGAGACACGGATAGGATTATTGTCTCTTAGATAACGCCGGATTTCACCGATAATCATCGGCACTGCATAAGTGGAAAACTTGACATTCTGACTTAAATCAAAATTATCTATCGCCTTGATCAGGCCGATGCAGCCAACCTGAAACAAATCGTCAACATATTCGCCGCGATTGTTAAAGCGCTGAATCACACTCAACACCAAACGCAAGTTTCCGTTGACCAGTTTCTCGCGGGCCGTTTCGTCCCCTTGGCGAAACAGAGTGAACAGACGGCGCATTTCTTCGCTTTTTAACACAGGCAATTTTGCCGTATTAACGCCGCATATTTCTACCTTATTGATCAAACTGTTTTCCTCCCAGTTGAAAATTGCCTCGAATAAAAACACCCGTCCTTATAGATGCAGTATTTCCTGAGAGGATCTTTTTATGCAGTCGCAGCAGCCAGATAGCTTTCTTCCCTTTTACTCCATCTTCTTGATTTCTTTTTTTAGTCGCTTAATAATTCGCTTTTCCAGCCTTGAAATATACGATTGGGAGATTCCAAGCAGGCTGGCGACTTCTTTTTGCGTTCTTTCCTGCTGTCCTAAAAGACCGAAACGCAATTCCATAATTCGCTTTTCACGTCTGTTCAATTTTTCAATGGCATTGTAGAGCAAAGTGCGTTCCACTTCAGCCTCAATGCCTTTTAATACCAAATCGTTTTCAGTACCCAACACATCGGAGAGTAAAAGTTCGTTGCCGTCCCAGTCCACATTCAGCGGTTCATCAAAAGAAACTTCCGACTTTAATTTATTATTCCTTCGCAGATACATTAAAATCTCATTCTCAATACATTTTGAAGCATAAGTGGCAAGTTTAATATTTTTGTATGGATCAAAAGTGTTAACAGCCTTAATCAAACCGATTGTCCCGATGGAAACTAAATCATCCACATGAATACCGGTATTCTCAAACTTTCTGGCAATATAGACAACGAGGCGCAGATTACGTTCTATCAGAACTGTTTTAACTGCAAAGTCACCGCTTTTCAGTTTTTCTACCAGAAATACTTCTTCATCTTGGGACAAGGGCGGCGGCAGCACCTCCGAACTGCCGACATAATAGACTCCCGAGAGAAATTCCAATCCCAGACGCCGCATGAGGCGCAAAAAAAGCAACCTCAGCTTCAACCGCCGGTGGACTAAGTATTTCAATGGCCTACACCTCCCATAAAATCCATGATGGCTGGGTTAAGCAAAACTTCCGCCTCATTATCTAATAATAATGCTTTAGCAGAAATCGCAAAAACAAGATCTCCACACTCCTTCCGCACTCCCGCCCCTTCCAGAACCACAAGATCAGGTCGGAAAGTAACAAGCACCCCGGCGTTCTCCAAGGAGCGAAAAGGGGTCACGCCGTAGCGGACAGCTTCAGAGCCGCTTAATTCTGTCAGCGCACTTACCGGATCTGCTGCCCGTCTATAGCTTTCCCGTAAGGCTGACGGCAGCAAAGCTTCCACTGCTCCATAGCTAGCCACACATAGCGGCCGCCCGGAAAGCGGATCGTGCAAATGGTTGCCTGTGTCAACCAATCCGACTGTTTCAGCGCTTTTTTCCCCACACTTAATGGTTACACGAAAGCGCAGGCTCTTACTTCTGCGCTGACGCTCAGCAAAATGCCAAACCCCCGCCAAAAGCAGTAATGATACCAAGACACCGCCAAAGAGCAAACCCGGACGTGGGGCAGTCAAATAGAAGACGCCTCCCCGTACCATCGCGGGCGCGTCGCCAAAGAAATAGAGCGCAAACACAGTCCCGGCCAGAAAAAAAGAGGAAAGGAAAAAAGCGACGCACAGACGAAGGCCTTCCCGCAAGCGTTTCGGCCTAAATGTAAAGATAATAATCAGAATAGAAGCTCCGATTTTTCCGACCGAAGTATAAGCAAAATCAGCCGTCGGTAAAAAAATAATCAGACTGTAGAGTGCCGCGAAAAACCCGCCCGCCATTAGCCGCCCGCACGTCAGCCTGCGCCCGGTCAGCCGTGCTGTAAAATAGAGCAACACAGTGTTCATCAGAAAATTAAGCGCAAGCAAATCCTCCACATACATCTTCTCACCGCCCTAAGGCCGGACAAACCGTTAATGTATATGCAAATTCTCTACTCTCTATGTCTGATTATAAAACAGTCTCTCATAATAATTTGTCATAAACTGGTGTCGAACACAAAAACATTAGCCCTCACCCTAACCCTCTCCCAGAGGGAGAGGGGATAGTAAGTTATAGGGATGCACTGCCAGAAGAAAAAACAAAAGCCAGGGAGACATTGTCTGTCCCTAGCCTTTATCTTCTCACAATTTATCTGCCGGAGTTCAACTTAAAAATTGTCTTCTCCGCCAACTACGAAATAATTGGCGCATTGTCTGAAAAATTCGCCTTATGATAATTACGGCTGCAACCGACTCAGCGCTTGCGGCGCA